>DQGF01000377.1:8231-15013 GCA_003525045.1 Pseudomonas sp.
CTGCACCGGCGGGATGCGCCCGGAGCTGGCGCGGTTGGTCAACGACAGCAGAGCGAACAACAAGCCGGAAGCCACCGCCCAGAGCAGGCCGGTGGTGGCGCCGCTGGCCAGATCGAAGTCCGGCGTGACCAGCACCAGCCCGACACTCACCAACACCACCAGCAGAATTTCGTTGGCGCGAATCCGCTCGCGGAAGATCAGCCCTTCGAGGATCACGGTAAACGCCGGGAAGCTGGCAAAGCCCAAAGTCGCGATCGCCACACCAGCGACTTTTACCGCAATGAAAAAACTGACCCAGTGCCCGGCCAGCAGCAAGCCGCTGAGCAACAGTCGACGCCAGTCCACCGCTTCCAGTTTCTGCCAGCGCGTGTGGCTGACGAACCGCGCAAAAACCGCCAACGCTAGCACCGCAAACGCGGCACGCCCGAAAACGATGACGGCGGGGGAGGCGGCGGCGAGTTTGCCGAACACACCGGTCAGGCCAAACATCAGTGCGCCGATATGCAGAGCGCCAAGGGCGGTACGGGGAGTCATTGCAATCCTTAACAGCAAAACCAACAGAGTGTAGGAGCATTGAACCGCGTAGCGCCCGGTTATGTCTGTCGCCAGACTCGCATCATTTGTCGCCAGCCTCGCGGCGCAATTTACCAGGTGAGGCGCCAAACTCACGCAACACCGCTGCCGCGAAGGCACTCTGGGAGCCGTAACCGACCCGACTGGCAATCTCGCCAATGGGCAAGGCTGAATCCCGCAACATGCCCACCGCCATGTGCAATCGCCGGCTACGGATATAATCCATCGGCGTCTGCCCGCATTCGGCAACGAACCGCGCATGCAGCCGGGCGCTGGAGAGGCCGGCCACGCGCGCCAGATCGGCGACTTGCAGCGGATAAGCCGCGTATTGATCGATGTGCGCATTCAGCGCGGCATACGGCAGGCGCCTGCCGCCCGTGACTTGCGGTCTGGCATTGTTGAGGCTGGCCAGCAACAGCACTGCACCTTGTTGCGCGATCAGCGGGTCGCTGACCTGACTGCCCGCCAGCCAGCTCACCAGTTGGCTTTGCCCTGCGTCCAGCAGCAGGCGACCAGCGCTGTCGAGCAGGCGACGGCTGGCTTCGGCGTGATCGCCCAAGGACTGCAAAACCCACTCATCGCTCGGCACATCCAGCACCAGGCAGCGGCTGCCATTGGCGCTGCCGCAGGCATGATGGAATCCGGACGGCACCACCACGAAACTCTGCTGAACCACCTGGCTGCCACGCCCGTCGACCTCGAAATCCAGCGCGCCCGACAGCCCGAACACCAATTGTGCGTGGTCGTGGCTGTGGACGATCAGGTCGTCGCTGTACTGGCGTAGCGTGAGGATCGGTCTCATCGCAGGTCTCCCGATTAAGGCCGTCAGTCTACACCGAGGGCGTTCGCGAACGCTGTCACAGGACTGACTTGCCACTGTCATGGGCGATTAATCCGGCCGGCGCAAGCTTGCCCAAACAATCGTAGAGGGTTGCCCATGACCAGCGCCGAGCTCGCCAAACCCAGTCGCAAGCAACGTGTGCGGACCTTGTGGATTTCCGATGTGCATCTGGGCACCCGGGATTGCCAGGCCGAACACTTGTCGCAGTTTCTCAAGGGCTACCATGCGGACAAGATTTACCTGGTCGGCGACATCATCGATGGCTGGAAACTGCGCGGCGGCATGTACTGGCCCCAGGCGCACACCAATGTGATTCGTCGCCTGTTGACCATGAGCAAGCGCGGCACCGAAGTGATCTACGTCACCGGCAACCATGATGAGTTCCTGCGCCGTTACTCGACGCTGATTCTGGGCAACATTCGGCTGGTGGACGAAGCGGTGCACATCACCGCCGATGGCCGTCATTTGCTGGTGATCCATGGCGACCAGTTCGACGTGATCACTCGTTACCACCGCTGGCTGGCCTTTCTCGGCGACTCGGCCTACGAGTTCACCCTGACCCTCAACCGCTGGCTCAACCATTGGCGCGCCCGTTACGGTTATGGCTACTGGTCGTTGTCGGCGTATCTCAAGCACAAGGTGAAGACTGCGGTCAGCTTCATCAGCGATTTTGAAGAAGCCATCGCCCACGAATGCGTCAAGCGCGAATTGCATGGCGTGGTGTGCGGGCATATTCACCATGCCGAGATTCGCAAGGTAGGTGAGGTGGACTACCTCAATTGCGGGGATTGGGTGGAGTCGTGCACGGCGTTGATCGAGCATTGGGATGGTTCGATCGAGTTGTATCGGTTGGCGGATGCCCAGGCGCGGGAGGCGGAGTTGAAGGCCTTGAAAGTTGCAGAGCCGGCGTAAGCAGGTCCGACGCCTTCGCGGGCAAGCCTCGCTCCTACAACAGCTGCGTATTTTTGAACACCACCAAACCTGTAGGAGCGAGGCTTGCCCGCGATGGACCCCCTGCAATCTGTCAGGCTGGCGCGTGCTCCTGCATCGCCGCCTTGTAAATCGACTTCTTCGGCTGCGCAAACAACCGCTCCATCATTGGCTCGAAGAAACTCAGCGGCAGCGTGTCGTACACCGGATCAAACGCCGCCGCATCATACTTGGCGCAGAATTCGATCGTCGCCTGATACTGCGGATGGCTTCTGAATTGCTCGCGCAGGTGCCGGTCCATGCCCAAATGATGGAAGAAGTAATAGCCCTGGAAAATCCCGTGTTTCTCCACCATCCACAGGTTCTCGACGCTGACAAACGGCTTGAGGATCGCTGCGGCGATGTCTGGATGGTTGTAAGAACCCAGGGTGTCACCGATGTCGTGAAGCAAGGCACAGACCACGTATTCTTCGTCGCGGCCATCGCGCCAGGCGCGGGTGGCGGTTTGCAGGGAGTGGGTCAGGCGATCCACCGGGAAGCCGCCAAAATCACCCTCCAGCAATTTAAGGTGCGCCACAATCCGTGTCGGCAATTGTCGGGCGTAGGCACTGAAGTCTGCAGCGATGATTGCCCAGTCTTCCTGAGTGCCGTCCTTCATGTGGGTAAAACGGGCATTGGCGTTCATCGGCTGTCCTCTCTTGACTCAGTGCGCCTAGAACGGCACGCGACCCAGAATCATGTCTCGGTACATGAAAAAATCGCCAAACAGGCTGTAAAGCGGATGCTGGAAGGTGGCGGGACGATTCTTCTCAAAAAAGAAATGCCCGGCCCAGGCGAAACTGTAACCCGCCAGCGGCAAGGCCAATAACAGCAGCCAGGCACTCTTGGCGATCGTCAGGGCCAGAATGAAAATCACCAGCGTCGTGCCGATAAAGTGCAATCGCCGGCAGGTACTGTTGCTGTGTTCGCTGAGGTAATACGGGTAAAACTCAGCGAAACTATTGAAACGTCTGATGTTTTCCACGCCTGCGATCTCTATGGTTATTGTTCTGACTGCAAGTTGTCCTGCGGGTAGCTTATTTAAGTCTAGAGTGATCAATGGCATCAGCCAGTGACAATAGGCGCCACTTTAGTATCCTTCGGAAAAACTGGCCGTAGCATGCGGCTCATCATGTAAGTAGACGCCATGAGCGAACGAACGACTTCTGCAAGCTGGGCGATGGGGATTGTCAAGGCACTGGAAATGGACGGCCTGGATTGCCGGGTGCTGTTCAAGCAGCTGGGGCTCGACTACGCGGCACTGGATGATCCGGATGCGCGCTTCCCGCAGGATTCCATGACGCGACTGTGGCAGCGGGCGGTCGAGCTGTCCGGCAACCCGGCGATTGGCCTGAACATGGGCAAGGTGGTGCGTCCGGCCTCCTTCCATGTGGCGGGCTACGCCCTGATGTCCAGCCAGACCCTGGCCGAAGGCTTCCGGAGACTGGTGCGTTATCAGCGGATCATTGCCGAAAGTGCCGACCTGAGTTTCCGTCTGCTGGATGAGGGCTATGCGCTGATTCTGACCGTCCATGGCGACCATCTGCCGCCCACCCGGCAGAGCGCCGAAGCTTCATTGGCCTGTGCGTTGGCGCTGTGCGGCTGGTTGACCGGGCGCACCCTGCAGCCGCGCAAGGTGCTGCTGCAAGCCGATGAGCCCATCGATCTCGAACCCTATAAACAAGCCTTCCATGCGCCGATGGTGTTCAACGCGATGTATGACGCCCTGATCTTCGAGCGCGCCGACATGGAAGCGCCACTGCCTACCGCCAACGAGGCGATGGCGCTGCTGCATGACCGGTTCGCCGGCGAATACCTGGCGCGGTTCTCCGAGAGCCGGGTGACCCACAAGGCGCGGCAGGTGTTGTGCCGTTTGCTGCCCCAGGGCGAACCCAAGCGCGATACCGTGGCGCAGACGCTGCACCTGTCGCAACGGACCTTGCAGCGACGCTTGCAGGAAGAGGGCACGAGTTTCCAGACGTTGTTGGACGACACCCGGCGCGAACTGGCGGAGCAGTATCTGGCGCAGCCGAGCATGACCCTGCTGGAGATTGCCTATTTGTTGGGGTTCGCCGATCCGAGCAACTTCTTCCGCGCCTTTCGACGCTGGTTTGATGCCACCCCCGGCGAGTACCGGTTGCGGCTGATGGAAGCGCCGAACCGGGTCAATGACGCCAGAACGCCGGAATACACAGGACAAATACCGTAATGATCTCCAGTCGGCCCAGCAACATGCCGAACGAGAGAATCCACTTGGCGGCATCCGGCAGGGAAGCGAAGTTACCTGCCGGGCCGATGGTCTCGCCCAGCCCCGGGCCGACACCGGACACGGTGCTGGCCGCGCCGGTGAGCGCGGTCATCCAGTCCACGCCGAGCAGCGACAGCAATAGCGCGATCACACAGATGGTGATGGCGAAGAAGAAGGAAAAGGTCAGGATCGAACGCACGATCTCTTCGTCGAGACGGTGACCGTTGTACTTCTGCTTGATCACCGCGCGCGGGTGAATCAATTGGTTAAGGTTGGCCTTGAGCAGGATGTAGGCGACCTGGAAGCGGAAAATCTTGATCCCGCCAGCCGTCGAACCCGAGCAGCCGCCGATAAAGCCCAGATAGAAGAACAGCATCAGTGAGAAATTTCCCCACAGGCTGTAGTCCCCCAGCGCGAAACCGGTCGTGGTCACCACTGAGGTCACGTTCAGCGCCACGTGCCGCAGCGCCTCGAGCCAATGCAGTTTGGTGGTCCACCAATACCAGGTGCCGAGCACCAGCCAGGTCACCAGCAGCATGCCGATCAAGCCTTGTACCTGCTGATCCTTGATCAGAGCCCGGCGATTGCCGCGCAAGGTCGCCACGTACAGGGTGAACGGCAGGCTGCCAAGAATCATGATGACGATCGCCACCCAGTGCACCGCCGGTTGCGTCCACTTGGCCAGGGACTGGTCGGAGGTGGAGAAGCCACCGGTGGAGATCGCCGACATTGCGTGGTTGATCGCATCAAACGGGCTCATCCCGGCCCACCAGAACGCCAGGCTGCCGAAAATGGTAATGCCGACGTAGGCCGCAACGATCAAACGCGCCACCATGTGCGAACGAGGCATGACCTTTTCGGAACGGTCCGACGACTCGGTCTGAAACAGGCGCATGCCACCGATGCGCAGCAGTGGCAGAATCGCTACCGCCATGCCGATAAAACCGATGCCGCCGATCCAGTGCAGCAACGAGCGCCACATCAGGATGCCGGGGGACATGGTGTCCAGGCCGTTGAGCACCGTCGAACCGGTGGCGGTAATACCGGACATGCTTTCGAAGAACGAGTCGGTATAGCTGATGTGTTGGGTCAGGAGGAACGGCAGCGCGGCGAAGATGCACACCACTAGCCAGCTGCTGACGGTCAGCAGGTACATGTCCCGCGGGCGTAAATGTACGTGTTCGGGGCGCCCGGGGATGACCAGGGCCAGACCGGCGACAAAGGTGATCATGCTGGCCCAGAGGAACGACGGCAGGTCGCTGGTGCGCTCGAAGATCACCAGTGTGGCCATGGGCACGACCATGGCGACGGCCAGCGTGATCAGGAAGATGCCGATGATGAAACCAATAGTCCGTAAGGTCGGCAACGCCATGAAGTCCGCTCGGGCTGAAATAGGGAAGGGCGCCATTCTACCTGCGGGGCAGGGCATGTAAACCGGCATGCCTATGGCACTTGCAGCTAGAATAGCCGGACGAATTTTTCAGGAGGTGGCCGATGCAGGCTCTCGACGCTTTGCTCAACCGTGTTTCCGTTCCACGACTGCTCGAACCGGCCCCCACGCCGGAGCAGCGCGAAGTGTTGTTCGCCGCCGCGATGCGTGCACCGGACCATGGCCATTTGCAGCCTTGGCGCTTCCTGACAGTCGAAGGTGCGGCGCGCGAGCAAATGGGCGAGTTGCTGGCCGAAGCGGCAAAGCTGCAGGACAGCGAAGTGTCCGAGGCTGCACTGGACAAGGCGCGCAATGGCCCGTTGCGTGCGCCGTTGGTGGTCGTGGTGATTGCGCGTGTGCAGGATCACGTCAAATATCCGAAGTCCGAGCAACTGTTGGCGGCAGGCTGTGCCGCTCACGGGATTTTGCTGGCGGCCTATGCGCAAGGGATTGGCGCGGTATGGCGCACGGGTGAGCTGGCCTATTCGCCGCATGTGGCCAAAGGGTTGGGCTTGGCGGAAGGGGAAGAGGTGATTGCGTTTCTTTACCTGGGCACGCCGCAGAAGGAGCCGCGTGTTGCGGAGAAGGTTGATCTGGCCGAATTCGTCAGCGCCTGGCCGGGCAAGTCCTGACGACACCGATCAAATGTGGGAGCGGCGGTGCGACGATTCGACTTGCTCGCGAATACGGTGTGTCAGCCGACATCATCGTTGCCTGACACA
>DQGF01000377.1:15341-16769 GCA_003525045.1 Pseudomonas sp.
AAGCCCGCTCCCACAGGGTTCAGGGTTGGACCACGATTCCGGGCACCAACGGCAATTCGAGGCTGGCGATGAACCCGCCATTCGGATGGTTGGCCAGCACCAGACTCCCGCCATGCCGTTCCGCTGCACGGCGCGCAATTGCCAACCCCAAGCCATGCCCCGCCGCAGTCTGTCCCGGCGCTCGATAGAACGGCTCGGCCAGCTGGCTCAAATGCCCGGCTTCCACACCGGGCCCATGGTCGCGCACACTGACGACAATCCGTTCACCCTGACGCAACGCCTGCATTTCTATCGGCTGTCCCACCGGATTGAAACGCTGGGCATTGCGCAGCAGGTTGTCCACCGCGCGTTCGATCATGGTCGGCCAGCCTTTGAGGTTCAGCTGTGGTTCGGCCTCAAGGCGCACGCTCTGCTCCGGCGAACCCAGCTGCGCGTCCTTTTGCAGGGTGTGGAGCAAGGCATTCAGGTCCACCTCTTCGGCGCTGGCGTTGTCGGCATCGACCCGCGCCAGCACCAGGATTTCACTGATCAGCGCTTCCAGCCGGTCGCATTCACGGGTCAGGCGCGGCCAGAGTTTTTCCCGCTCCTCGGGGTTGGCCCGTTCGGCCAGTGCCAGCGCAATGCGCAGCCGGGCGAGGGGCGAGCGCAATTCGTGGGATACATCGCGCAACAGTTGCCGCTGGCTGCCGATCAGACTTTGCAGACGGGCGCCCATGCGGTTGAAATCGTTGGCCAGCACGCCGAACTCATCGCGCCGGTTTGCCAGTTTGACCAGGCTGTTCTGTTGATAGGTGGTTTGCCCCAGGTCATGCACGGCACCGCGCAATCGGCTCAGTGGGCGCGTGATCGAAAAGGTCACCAGCAGACTGAACAAGGTCAGCACCACCAACGCGATACCTAATGCACTCAACGGCCAGAGCAGACTTTCGCGGTGCCAGGCGTCCAGCTCCGGATGCGGAATTCGATAGATCAGCAGGTAGGTGTCACCGGTTTTTTCACTGGTGTACTCAGCGGTCAGGCGACGCCACGGCAGGCGGCGATCGTCGTTGTTCTGCCGCGCTTCGAAGGCCGCCGCGCGCCGTGGGAAGGTGCCGCGCACCACCGGATCGCCGCTTTCGTTGAGTACCTGAACGTCGATGTGATACTGGCGCTTGCGCTGTTCCAGAATATCCTGGGCTGCTTCCTCTCCCTGGGCTTCGTAGGTTTGCGTCCACTGTTCGGCCAGGGTGTTGAGGCCCGGATGGCGACTGAGAATCCACGCGTCCTGGTTGAGCATGTGCCCGAGCAGAATGGAGAGCCCTGCAACCAGAGCGATGGCCAGCCAGAAGCTGGCCAGGATACGCCAGAACAATGAGCGCACAGAAAATCCTCAAACAAAGAAAGCCCGACTGCTGATGTTTGTCAGTCAAGCGCAATCCATGTGGGAGC
>DQGF01000435.1:0-592 GCA_003525045.1 Pseudomonas sp.
CACGCTGGGCCATCCCCCCTGACAGCTGACGTGGATACGCCCGGGCGAACTGGCTGAGGCCGACTTTTTCCAGGGCGGCATCGACCTTGGCCGAATGGGTCTTCAGGATGCCCTGGGCTTCAAGACCGAGGGCGACGTTGTCCCACACCCGCCGCCACGGGTACAGCGTCGGGTCCTGGAACACCACGACCCGACTCGGATCCGGGCCGGTAATCGGCACGCCATCGGCCAGTAACCTGCCGGCGTCGGCCGGTTCCAGCCCGGCCACCAGCCGCAGCAATGTGGACTTGCCGCACCCTGAAGGCCCGAGCAAGGCGACGAATTCACCGGGCGCCACGTCGAGGGAAACCCGCTCCAGTACCGGCAAGTGCTGACCGTCCAGGGCAAACCCGTGACTCAGGTTGTCGATGCGCAGGGCCAGCCCTGCCGACGCCGATGTTGTTTGTGCCAGGGCTACCATTTCATCGCTCCTTGTTGCCAGGCCAGCAGCCGGTCACGGATCAGGAACAGCGCAGAGATCAACCCCGAGCAGGCCAGTGCCATGATCAACAGCGCCGCATACATATTGGCGTAGGCGGCCCAACCCTGGGCT
>DQGF01000435.1:895-2164 GCA_003525045.1 Pseudomonas sp.
CCCTGGGCCCATTGCAAGTACCAGCCGATGCCGGCCTTGACCCCCATCATTTCCGCGACCACCAGGGTCGAGAACGAAGCGCCCAGGCCCATGAACAAACCCACGAACACATGCGGCAACGCCGCCGGGATCGCCACTTTAAAAATCAGAAAGCCCTGCTTCGCCCCCAGGGTCCGGGCCACGTCGTAATACGCCTTGTCGACGCTGGCCACGCCGGACCAGGTCAGCACCGTCACCGGAAACCAGGTCGCCAGCGCGATGAGGAACACGCTGGCACTCCAGCTGGTGGGGAACAGAAAGAAGCACAGCGGCAGCAACGCCGTCGAAGGCACCGGCCCGAGAATGCGCAACACCGGGTGCAGCCAGTAGCCGATGCTGGTGGACCAACCGATGGCCACCCCGGCGACAAAACCCGTCGCCGCGCCCAGCGCTACACCTGTGCCCAGCAACAGCGCCGAATGCAGCAAACTGTCGGCCAGGCGCGGCCAGTCTTCGACGTACACCGCGAGCAAGGCTTGCGGCGGGGCGAAGAATGGCACCGGCAGCAGGCCCAATTTGGCGGTGAGCAGTTCCCAGATAGCCAACAGAATCGGCAACGCGATCAACCAGGCGCCGGCTGCACGAATGCGCGTGGCGACTGTTGCCGACCAGCGACCGACGATGCCCAGCAGTCCGATCAATGCCGCCACCGCCAGGCAAAGATTCGCCAGGCCCTGGGTCATCGGCCAGACTCGCGTGGCGTTGGGCCAATAACTGATCAACAGCGCCACCGCCACCCACGCCGTCACCGCGACCGCGCCTTGGCGCCAGACCTTGAAAGCCCGCGGCGTCGCCGCGGCGGCCAGTGTCGAAACCTCAGCTGAAGACATCGGCGGTGATCTCCTTGGCGAACTCGCCGGCGTCAGTGCTCTGGCGAATGACTTCCACGGTTTTCAAGTCAGTGACGTAGGTGGTGATTTCCTTGGTCAGCAGCGCACCGACTGCATGATGGCCGTGGGTGTGGTCGTGCAGGATCGCCTCGACTTCTTCGACCGAGGTGTTCAGCGCATAGGCCTGGAAACCCTTGGCCACGGCCTGGGGATTTTTCACCGAGTAATCGTGGGCCTCGAGAATCGCCTGGGTCAGGGCCGCCGCCACGCGTTTTTCCTCGCGCACCAGTTTGCCGGTCACGCCGACCACGCAGCAGCTGAGGTTGGCGTACTCCTCGACCAGGTTGGTGGACAGCTCCCGGGCCTTGCCGGCGTTGATCAGGCGGTACATGAACGGGTC
>DQGF01000435.1:2468-2652 GCA_003525045.1 Pseudomonas sp.
ACGGGTCGCTGCCGCTGATCGCCTGGACTTCACCGCGCTCCAGCGCCGTGCCCAGCAGGTCGGCCGGGAACAGACGCCAATCGACATCGCGCACCGGATCGATGCCGTGTTTTTTCAGCAGGATCGAGAAGAAATTGCGATCGGGGCTGGCCATGTCGGTGACGCCGATGGTCTTGCCCTTGAG
>DQGF01000435.1:2966-6123 GCA_003525045.1 Pseudomonas sp.
CCGATGGTCTTGCCCTTGAGGTCTTCGAGTTTATGCACGTTGCCATCGACCGCACTGAGCAAGCGCAGGCAACCACCGTGGGTACCGGCGGTGAGCTTGACGTCGAAACCCTGCTCCAGGGCCTTGAGCCAGCGCAACGCCATGCCCACGCCGGCATCGGCCTTGCCGGTGGCGATGGCTTCGAGCAGGACTTCGGTGGAGTTGCCAAAGTTGACCAGTTCCACATCGAGGTTGTGCTTCTTGAAGAAGCCTTGTCCGTGGGCGATGACCACCGGCGCCAGGCACACCGCATTGAGATTGACCGCCAGCTTCAGCGCCCGCAGCGCGTCCAGACGGATGAACTCGCCAGTGCCGACGGGCTCGCTTGCGCCCTCGACAGCATGCCCAGCGTGTTCGTCAGTTGCCCAACTGGAGCGCGGCAATGACATCAACAACGGACTCGCCAGGGCGACGCTGGCCAGGCCCAGCAGGTGACGACGGGTCAAACGATCGAAAACAGCCATTCAAATATCCCTTTGGTTTTATGGAGGTGCTCAGTCCTTCAGCTCGGCCAGCCCCAGATGCTCACGCAAGATCGAGCCCTCGTAAGCGCGGCGGAACAACCCCTTGCGTTGCAAATGAGGAATCACACTTTCGACGAATTCGCTGAACGAGCCCGGCAGGTAAGCCGGCGAGATCACGAAGCCGTCGCAGCCTTCGCCCAGGAACAACTCAGCCAGTTGATCGGCGACTTGCGCGCCGGTACCCACCAGTTGAGGCACGCGCACGCTGCTGGCGAATATCCGTCCCAGTTGCTCCAAGGTGGTTTCCGGGCCTTGCATCAACAGTTTCTCGGCGGCGGCCGGATGGATCAGCGGCGATTGGGCGATTTCGGCCAGGGTTGCGGATAACGGAAACGGCGACAGGTCGACATTCAGCTGAGAGGCCAGGGTCACCAGCCCCAATTCGGGACGCGCCAGCGCGTTGTGCCGATCACGCTTGGCCCGCGCTTCGGCTTCGCTGCCGCCAATGAACGGCATGACCGCCGTCAGCACTTTGCAGCTGTCGGCTTCGCGTCCCTGTTGCACGACCTGCGCCCGCACGTCGTCACGGAAGGCGCGCATGGCGTTCAAGTGCGGATGAATGGTGAAAATCGCCTCGGCCCAACGCGCGCCGAAACGCCGGCCACGGCCGGATGAACCAGCCTGGATCAGCACCGGTCGTCCTTGTGGCGTGCGCGGAATGTTCAACGGGCCTTCGACCTTGAACCACTCGCCCTGGTGTTGCACCGAGTGGATCTGCGACGGATCGGCCAGCACCCCGCTTGCGCGATCCAGCTTGAGCGCGTCCGCCCCCCAACTGCGCCACAGCTTCAACGCCACTTCGACGAATTCGTCGGCGCGGTCGTAACGCAGGTCATGCTCCAGGTGCTTGTCCTTGCCGAACAGACGCCCTTCGCTGTCGTTCATCGAGGTGACGATATTCCACGCCGCGCGGCCCCTGGACAGGTGATCCAGGGTGGCAAATTCCCGGGCGATATGCGCCGGTTCGTAATAGGTGGTGGAACGGGTGGCGCCCAGGCCCAGCTTGCTGGTCTGGCCGATCAGGTAAGACAGGATCGGCAAGGGGTCCAGGCGGGTCGCGTCCTGGGCGCCATAACGCAACGCCAGATCCCGGGAGCCGCCCATCTGGTCGCCGACTGCAAGGCGATCGGCGAAGAACAGAAAGTCGAACAAGCCCTCCTCCACGACTTTCGCGACGCGCGCGTAGTACTCGGGCTCGAGGTAATGACCGACGGTTTCAGGGTGACGCCACACCGCGTGGCTGTGTATGACCGGGCCGGTCAGCAAAAAGGCGGACAGATGAATTTGACGACTCATGGCAACGCTCCCTTACTTTGCCTTCGGCGTCCAGACAGCGATGTCAGATACCTTCAACGGTTTTGGCGTCAGCTTCGCCGCGTAATAGGTGTCGGCGATGCGTTGCTGCTCGGCCAGTTCATCGACCTTGACCGGCACGATGTCGTAGCTGCGGCGCGTGTTCGCCAGCTCCACAGTGGCCAGGGGAATGTTGCCCCACACCGGCCCGAGAATTTTCGCGGCCTCTTGCGGGTGCGCTTTGACCCACTGCCCGGTCTCGCGCAGGGTGTCGAAGGTGACCTGCAACACATCCGGGTGCGCGTTGGCGAACTTCGACGTCGCCAGGTAGAAGCGGTTGTAATGGGCGACACCGTCCTTGCCATCGGCCAGCACGCGTACGTGATGATCCAGTTGCTGGGTGGCCAGGAACGGGTCCCAGATGGCCCAGGCATCGACACTGCCGTTGGCGAATGCCGCGCCACCATCCGGTGCTTCGAGGTAACGCGGGGTGATGTCGGCGAGGGTCAGCCCGGCTTTTTTCAGCGCCGAGATCAACAGAAAGTTGCTGCCCGAGCCCTTGGAGACCGCGACAGTCTTGCCTTTCAGGTCGGCCACGCTACGGATCGGTGAATTGTCGGCAACGATGATCGCCTGGGCGCTGGACGATGGATTTTCCCGGGCGTAATAGGTCAGCGGCGCATCGGCCGCCTGGGTGAACAGGGCAAAGGCGTCGGCGACGTCGGCATGCAAATCGACACTGCCGGCGTTCAGGGAGCTGAGCAGGCCGGTGCTGAATTCATGCCAGTTGACGGTGAAGCCCAAGGGTTTCAGGCGCTCTTCGAGTTGGCCGTTCTGCTTGAGCAGAATCCACAAGGTCGAGGAACGCTGGTAGCTGATATCGATGGCTTGCTGAGCATGAGCCCCTGCTGCGGCGAACAACAGGCTGGCGGCGACGATGAGTTTTTTCAACTTCATGAAAGACCTTGATGTGGGTGGGTTCGAAAAGGCCGAGCAAAAAACCGGGTCAGCCGTGTTGCGTCCAGCGAGGTTTCGAGGGCGAGCCAGAAAACAATTCGATTATATTAGCGATGAATAATTATGAAAGAATCATATAATTATAGGGTTATGCCGGTTGCGTCGGACCGTCATGAACGGCTTCGATATCTGCCCGACCGATGGGACAAAGAAGATCGAAGCCGCGGGTCTTGCGATTCAAGCCTTGTGGCCGGACCGGTCAGAGTTTGGCGATCGAGACCTCGGTGGATTTGACGAAGGCAATGACCTCGCTGCCGATCTTCAATTCAAGGTCACGCACCGAG
>DQGF01000435.1:6263-10654 GCA_003525045.1 Pseudomonas sp.
GTCCTTTTCTTGAAATAAGCGGCCTCGATGTTTGCACGATGGGATCAGGCAAAAAATATCGAAGCCGCGGGGTATTTCAGAGCTTGGCGATCGAGACTTCGGTGGATTTGACGAAGGCAATCACCTCGCTCCCCACTTTCAACTCAAGATCGCGCACTGAACGGGTGGTAATCACCGAGGTGACGATGCCGGAGGCGGTTTGCACATCGATTTCGGAGACCACTTCGCCTTCCACTATTTCCTTGATGACGCCTTTGAACTGGTTCCGTACGTTGATCGCTTTGATGGTCATGGTGAGGCTTCCTGTCAGGTGTTGGGCAAATTCGCACTGATGTGCAGGCCTTTAAGGTGCACCTCCTGAGGCAACAACAAAAGGAATAAATAACGATTTATTTATTCCTGAATGGAATATAGAAAACCACTAAGCTAATACCAAAAAATTATTTATAAAATGTTTTTTAGAACCATATGCTTCATGGCAGATAGCCCTTCTCTCTGAATGTCGAGCGTGCCATGTCGAAGTCCACCCAAAACCCTGAAGCGAAATTCCGTCGTCCGGTACTGGCCAGCCTGGCCGTGGCGCTGGCCTTGTCCTTCGCCCTCCCGGCCCAGGCGCGGGAAACGGTTCGAATCGGTTACCAGAAGTCATCGACCCTCATCACCCTGCTGAAAACACAAGGCACCCTGGAAAAAACCCTCGCGCAGAACAACATCGATGTGAGCTGGCATGAGTTTTCAAGTGGCTTGCCACTGCTGGAAGCGCTGAACGTCGGCAATGTCGACATCAGCGCCGACGTAGCGGACACCGTGCCGATTTTCGCCCAGGCCGCTCAGGCCAAACTGACGTACTTCGCCCAGGAAGCGCCCTCGCCTTCAGCCCAGGCGATCGTCGTGCGCAAGGATTCGCCGCTGCAGCAGTTAGCGGATTTGAAAGGCAAGAAAGTCGCGGTGACCAAGGCGGCCGGCTCCCACTATTTACTGATCGCCGCCCTGAAAAAAGCCGGCCTGGAGTTCTCGGACATCGAGCCTGCCTACCTGTCGCCCGCCGATGGCCGCGCGGCTTTCGAGAACAACAAGGTCGACGCCTGGGTCACCTGGGAACCCTTCCTCACCAGCGCGCAACGTCAACTGCCGACACGCACCCTGGCTGATGGCGCAGGTCTGGCCAGTTACAAGCGCTATTACCTGACCAGCACCCCCTACGCCAAGGCCCATCCCGAAGTCCTCAAGCTGGTGTATGAGCAACTGCACAAGACCGGCGAATGGGTGAAAACCAACCCCGGTGAAGCGGCGAAAATACTCAGCCCGTTGTGGGGCAATCTGGATGTGGCAACCGTCGAGACCGCCAACACTCATCGCAGCTACCAGGTACAGCCGGTGAAAGGCGATCAGCTGGGTGAGCAGCAAAAAATCGCCGATGCATTTTTTGCCGCGGGGTTGCTGCCCAAGGCGGTGGATGCGAAGGATGTCGATATCTGGAAGCCGTGAGGATGGGATCCGGACCGAGGTTAGATGATCCTCTCCATGCAACACGGCACCGCTGCTAAATCCATCCCCATCACTTGACCCCGTGTCCCGGACGCAGGCTGCAGAAAACCGAGCAAGGCCTGCCGGGTTTCCTGCCAGGCTGCCGGGTGTTCCATATCGAGAAAGTGCCCGGCGTTCGTGACGGTATGGAACCGGGACTGAGGGGCATGATCGGCGAACAGCCGGGCGTCTTGCGCCGAGGTGTATTCATCCCATTCACCATTGACAAACAGCAGCGGGATTTCGATGGCATTGGCACAGGCGACGTAACAGTGGGTGTCCTGGGTCAGCACCTCATTCACGTGGAAATGCATCTGCCTGTATTCGTGCTCCGCCAGGCTGCTGACATGGCGATGATTGAAGCGTTTGAACAGCGACGGCAGGTGCTGGCCGATAGTGCTGTTGATCAAGCGTCCGACATTGAGGCGATCGCAGGCCTGAAGAAAGTGCCGGCCGCGCTCCAGGTATTCGCGCATCGGCGTATTGATCCGCGCCGCGAATGAACTGATGACCGCCCTCTCGATTCGTCGCGGCTTCTGGGCCAGCGCCAGCAAGGTCGCCGCACCGCCCCAGGAAAAGGACAGCACATGGTGCACACCAAAGTGCTCGATCAATTCCAGCAGTATCGCTGCCTCGTCTTCCTTGCGGATCGGTTGGCCGTGGAGGTTGTGTCGTTTCGACTGACCGGCATAGGGCTGGTCATAGAGGACCACATTGAATTGCGGCTGCAGGTAACGCACCGTTTGCGCAAAGGACGCGGTCGTTGCCAGCGAGCCGTTGACCAGAATGATGGTCTTGTCAGCGGCGGTGTTGAGATAGTGCTCGGTATAAACCTTGTACTTCTTGCAAATCTCGACGATGGCGGTTTGCGGCATCATGTCATTTTCTTCCTTGAACCCATTGGACTAAGCGCACAACGTGAGGGATGCCCCCAGGGCCATATCGCAGAAAGCAGAACGCGTGGACCTGACAGCGAAGTGCCAGGTAAATACATTACAAGCTCAAGGCAGTTTTCAAGCGTCAACGCATAGGCCTCCTCGGATTGACCTGTCAACACGAACAAGCTGCAACAGCGCGCAAGAGTTGCGTTGGATTCTGTGACCGCCTGGTCACTGACTGACCAGAGGTTCAGAGTTAAGCAGGTATTTCCCCATCTGCAAGAATGCACAAAGCTTCGGTGTTGATTTACCTTCAACGCGTACTGCTGAGCGGCAAGGTCACGCTGGAATCGGCAACCCGAGAAAAAATACTGGACCGTTAATCGGCATGATCGACTACCATGCCGGCCGCCGGTTTCCACATGGGATTAATAGGGAATCCGAGATGCCTGACACGGCATCAATCGGAACTGCCCCCGCAACTGTAGGTGCTGAGCCTGCTCCTGAATTGCCACTGGGATCGCTCCCGGGAAGGCTGGAGCCAGGCGATGACGCATCAGTCAGGAGACCTGCCGGCCAAGCAAATCACTAACCGGCGGGGTGTCCGGGAAGGACATCCTTGCGCCGTGCGTCACCTGTAGTGATCGCCACGTCAGTGCTTTAACGGCAGCGTTCGATGATGTGTTTCCAGTCCGTGCCCCCTGCCCGAGTACGGTCAACTGGAGATTGCGTCATGTTGCTGTCCCGCCTTGCGGCCCTCGTCACCGCCCTGGGTCTGTCCACCCTCGCCCATGCGGTCCCGACCCACTATCCCCTGACGGTCGAGAACTGTGGCAGCACGTTGACCTTTGAGCAGGCACCGAGCCGCGCCGTGACCATCGGCCAGGCCGGCACTGAGATGCTCTACGCCATGGGTCTTGGCCACACGCTGGTCGGCACCTCGCTGTGGTTCAACGATGTGCTGGCCACGTACAAGGCAGAGAACGACCAGATCCAGCGCCTGGCCGATAACGAGCCGAGTTTCGAGGCGGTGATCGGAAAACGTCCGCAACTGGTGGCGGTGGAACTGGAGTGGATGGTCGGCCCGCAAGGCGTGGTCGGTACCCGCGAGCAGTTTCACGAGCTGAAGATCCCGACCTACCTGATGCCCTCCGACTGCGAAGCCAAAGACAATCTGGTCGGCGCCGACGGCACGCGGCTGGAGGCGTTTCGCATCGACAGCATTTACAAAAGCATCAGCCAATTGGCTGAGATCTTCGATGTGCAGGAACGTGGCCAGCAGTTGAACGACGAACTCAAGGCCAGCCTGGCGAAGTCTGTCGCCACGGTGCAGAACAAGGACCTGAAGCACAGCAGCGCGCTGTTCTGGTTCTCCAGTGCCAGTCTGGACATCGACCCTTATGTCGCCGGGCACAAGGGGATTCCCGACTTCATGCTCAACACCCTGGGCGTGCGTAACGTGGTGCAATCCAACGAAGAATGGCCGACCGTTGGCTGGGAAACCATCGCCAAGGCCAACCCGACTTTCCTGGTCATCGCACGCATGGATCGCCGTCGCTTCCCTGCTGACGATCATCTCAAGAAACTGCAATTCCTGCGCAGCGACCCGGTGACCCGCAACATGGACGCGGTGAAAAACAACCGCATCATCATCCTCGATGCCATGGCCATGCAGGCCAGCGTCAGAATGTTCGACGGTCTTGAAACCCTGGCAACGGCCATCAACGGCTACGACCTGCCAAAATGATCGGGACGCTGATTCGCACGTTGCTGGCCGCTGTGACCCTGCTGCTGGCCGTCATTGCCGGTGTGGCCATCGGGGAAACGGCCATCGATCCGGGTGTGGTGTTCCAGGTGCTGGCCAACAAACTGTGGGCTGCCGGTTATGTCCTCGACCCGATCGACGAAGGCATCGTCTGGAATTACCGCCTGACCCGCGCGCTGGTGGCAGCGGCCTGCGGTGCGGGCCTGGCCACCTGCGGG
The DNA here is from genome assembly GCA_003525045.1 of Pseudomonas sp. GTDB lineage: Bacteria > Pseudomonadota > Gammaproteobacteria > Pseudomonadales > Pseudomonadaceae > Aquipseudomonas. The sequence continues at coordinate 10,652 of DQGF01000435.1, forward strand.
GTG
>DQGF01000435.1:10916-11069 GCA_003525045.1 Pseudomonas sp.
GCTGGTGGCGGCGGCTTGCGGAGCGGGTCTGGCCACTTGCGGGGTGATCCTGCAATCGCTGTTGCGCAACCCGCTGGCCGACCCCTACCTGCTCGGCATCTCCGCCGGCGCCTCGACGGGCGCGGTGCTGGTGGCGTTGCTGGGCCTGGGGGC
>DQGF01000435.1:11368-12039 GCA_003525045.1 Pseudomonas sp.
GTGGCGTTGCTGGGCCTGGGGGCGGGCCTGATTTCGCTGTCGGTCGGAGCGTTTGCCGGGGCCATTGCGGCGTTCGCCGTGGTTGTGTTGCTGGCCCGTGCCAGCGGTTCGCCCGGCGGCACCTCGCAGATCATCCTCGCGGGGATTGCCGGTTCGCAGCTATTCAATGCGCTCACGGCGTTCCTGATCACCCAGTCGGCCAGTTCCGAACAGGCCCGGGGCATCATGTTCTGGTTGCTGGGCAATCTCAGCGGTGTGCGCTGGCCGTCGGTGTGGCTGGCCGTCCCGGTGGCAGTGGCCGGTCTTGTCGTTTGCCTGTGGCATCGGCGGGCACTGGACGCCTTCACCTTTGGCGCCGACTCGGCCGCCTCGCTCGGCATTCCGGTACGCCAGGTGCAATTTCTGCTGATCAGCTGCGCCGCACTGGTGACGGCAGTGATGGTGTCGATTGTCGGCTCCATCGGGTTCGTCGGGCTGGTCATTCCCCATGCCGTGCGACTGTTGCTGGGCACCCGGCATGCGCGCCTGCTGCCGGCCAGTGCACTGGGTGGTGCCTTGTTTCTGATCGCCGCCGATGTCCTCTCCCGGACACTGATCAAAGGCCAGGTGGTCCCCGTCGGGGTCATCACCGCATTGGTCGGCGCTCCGGTGTTCGCGTTGATCCTGATCGG
>DQGF01000415.1 GCA_003525045.1 Pseudomonas sp.
CGGCGTTATGTCGACGTGGGTGCCCAGGCGTCCGGACAGATCCAGAAGATCCACGTGGAAGTCGGCGACGTCGTCAAGGAAGGCCAGCTGCTGGTGGAAATCGATCCATCCACGCAACAGGCCAAACTCGACGCCGGGCGCTTTTCCATTGAAAACCTCAAGGCGCAGCTGCAGGAACAACGGGCGCAGCACGACCTCGCGCGACAGAAATACCAGCGCCAGCAGAACCTCAAGGCCGGTGGCGCCACCCGCGAAGAAGATGTGCAGACCGCCGAGGCCGCACTGCGCGCCACCCAGGCCCGCATCGATATGTTCCAGGCGCAGATCCGCCAGGCCCAGGCCAGCCTGCGCAGCGATCAGGCCGAGCTCGGTTACACCCGAATCTATGCGCCCATGGGCGGAACCGTGGTCGCACTCGACGCGCGTGAAGGCCAGACCCTCAATGCCCAGCAACAAACGCCGCTGATTCTGCGCATCGCCAAGTTGTCGCCGATGACCGTCTGGGCCGAGGTGTCGGAAGCCGACATCGGTCACGTCAAACCCGGCATGACGGCCCGGTTCACCACCCTCAGTGGCGGCCAGCGTCGCTGGAACAGCACCGTGCGGCAAATCCTGCCGGTGCCGCCCAAGCCACTGGACCAGACCAGCCAGGGCGGCGGCAGCCCGGCCAGTTCGAGCAAGAGCGGCAGCGCGCGCGTGGTGCTCTACACCGTTTTGCTCGACGTCGATAACGCCGACAACGCGCTGATGGCGGACATGACCACTCAAGTATTCTTTGTCGCCGATCAGGCGAAAAATGTCCTCACCGCGCCCATTGCCGCCCTGCAAGCCGGCACGCAAGCGGACAGCCAGACCGCCCAGGTCGTCGCCAAAAACGGTCGCGTCGAACAACGCGACGTTCGCACCGGCATCAGCGATCGCCTGCGGGTGCAGATCCTCGACGGCTTGCAGGAAGGCGATCACTTGCTGATCGGTCCGGCCGACGGGAGTGGCGGCTGAATGCTGACGCCCCTGATCGACCTGCAGGACATCCGCAAAGCCTACGGTGGCGGTGACTCGCCTGAAGTTCACGTATTGCGCGGCATCGACCTGTCGATCCATGCCGGGGAGTTCGTGGCGATTGTCGGCGCGTCCGGCTCCGGCAAGTCGACGCTGATGAACATTCTCGGTTGCCTCGACCGCCCCACTTCGGGCGAATACCGCTTCGCCGGGGAAAACGTCGCCGCACTCGACAGCGATGAACTGGCCTGGCTGCGCCGCGAAGCCTTTGGTTTTGTGTTTCAGGGTTACCATCTGATCCCGTCCGGCTCGGCCCAGGAAAACGTCGAGATGCCGGCGATCTATGCCGGTACTCCGGCGGCCGAACGCCACGCCCGCGCCGCCGCCCTGCTCGACCGTCTCGGTTTGGCCTCGCGCACCGGCAATCGTCCGCATCAGCTCTCCGGCGGCCAGCAACAACGGGTGTCCATCGCCCGCGCCTTGATGAATGGCGGCCATATCATCCTCGCCGACGAACCCACCGGCGCCCTCGACAGCCACAGCGGCGCCGAGGTCATGACCCTGCTCGACGAACTCGCGAGCCAGGGCCACGTGGTGATTCTGATCACCCACGACCGCGAAGTGGCGGCTCGAGCCAAACGCATCATCGAAATTCGCGACGGGCTGATCATCAGCGACAGCGCCTTGGACAACCCTGAAGCACAGACGTCGGCCAATCCCGGCGCGTTGCAAGCGGTGGATCTGCGCAAGCGTCTGACTGAAGGTGCCGAAGCCACTGGCGCCTGGAAAGGCGAGCTGGTGGATGCGGTGCAAGCGGCCTGGCGGGTGATGTGGATCAACCGTTTTCGCACCGCACTGACGTTACTCGGGATCATCATTGGCGTGGCGTCGGTGGTGGTGATGCTGGCCGTCGGTGAAGGCAGCAAGCGTCAGGTGATGGCGCAGATGGGCGCGTTCGGCTCCAACATCATCTACCTCAGCGGCTCGTCACCGAACCCGCGGACGCCATTGGGCATCGTCACCCTGGACGACGTCGCGGCGGTGGCCAGCCTGCCGCAGGTGACACGGATCATGCCGGTCAACGGCCAGGAAGCCGGGGTGCGCTTCGGCAACCTTGATCACTTGAGCTACGTCGGCGGCAACGACACCAACTTTCCCGCGATCTTCAACTGGCCGGTGGTGCAAGGCAGCTATTTCACCCAGGAAGATGAACGCAATGCCGCGGCAGTCGCAGTGATCGGGCACAAGGTGCGGACCAAGCTGCTCAAGGACGTCGCCAACCCGATCGGCCAGTACATCCTGATCGAAAACGTGCCATTCCAGGTGGTCGGCGTGCTCGCCGAAAAAGGCGCCAGCTCCGGCGACTCCGACAGCGACGACCGCATCGCCATCCCCTACTCTGCTGCCAGCGTGCGGCTGTTCGGCAGCCACAACCCCGAATACGTGGCCATCGCCGCCGCCGATGCGCGCAAGGTCAAAGAGACCGAACACGCCATCGAGCAACTGATGCTACGCCTGCACAACGGCAAGAAGGATTTTGAACTGACCAATAACGCGGCGATGATCCAGGCCGAAGCGCGCACGCAAAATACCCTGTCGCTGATGCTCGGCTCGATTGCCGCGATTTCGCTGCTGGTGGGTGGCATCGGCGTGATGAACATCAT
>DQGF01000598.1:0-3224 GCA_003525045.1 Pseudomonas sp.
CGAGTTGCGCATGATCATGCCGGACAGCGCGATGGTGCCGAGCATGGCGACGAAGCCGAACGGCTGACGAAACACCATCAGGAACAAGGTCACACCGATCAAGCCCAAGGGCGCTGTCAGAAACACCATCACCGTGCGCGAGAAACTGCGCAGTTGCAGCATCAGCAAGGTCAGTACGACCACGATGAACAACGGCACGCCGGCCTTTACCGAATTCTGCCCGCGGGCCGAGTCTTCCACGGTGCCGCCGACATCCAGCAGATAGCCGTCCGGCAGTTCGGCACGAATCGGATCGAGGGTCGGCATGATCTGCTGCACCAAGGTCGCGGGCTGTTCCTTGCCGTAGATGTCGGCGCGGACCGTCACGTTGGGCAAGCGATTGCGGTGCCAGATGATGCCTTCTTCGAAGCCGTATTCCAGGGTCGCGATTTGCGACAGCGCCACGCTGCGGCCGTTGTCGGTAGGTACCGCCAGGCTGGGCAGCAACGATAGCTCGGTGCGTTCGTGCACGGTGCCGCGCAGCAGGATCTCGATCAATTCGTTGTCTTCGCGGTACTGACTGACGCTGGAACCGGTCAGGGAGCTTTGCAGGAACCTTGACAGGTTCGCCGTGCTGACGCCAAGCGCCCGGGCGCGGTCCTGATCGACGTTCAGGTACACGACTTTGCTTGGCTCTTCCCAATCCAGATGGACGTTGACCACGTGGGGATTCTCACGAACCTTGGCCGCGACTTTGCGCGCCAGCGCACGGACTTCCTCGATGTGCTCGCCGGTGATCCGGAACTGCACCGGATAGCCGACCGGCGGGCCGTTCTCCAGGCGCGTGACGCGCGAGCGCAGGGCCGGGAATTGTTCATTGAGGGTTTCGATCAGCCAGGTCCGCAGAGGTTCGCGGTCCTCGATGGTCTTGGCCAGGACGACAAACTGGGCGAAGCTCGCCGCTGGCAGTTGCTGATCCAGCGGCAGGTAGAAGCGCGGCGAACCGGTGCCGACGTAGGCCACGTAATTGTCGATGCCAGGGTGATCCTTCAGCAGTGCTTCCAGGCGTTTGACCTCTTCGGCGGTGTTGCTCAGAGAAGCGCCTTCGGCCAGTTTCAGGTCGACCATCAACTCAAGACGACCGGAAGCCGGGAAAAACTGCTGTGGGACAAATCGGAACAGCACGATGGAGGCGATGAACAACACGACGGTCAGCAGGATCACGGTCTTGCGCCAGCGCACGCACCACTCCACCAATCGTCTGATCCGTTGATAGAACGGCGTACCGTAAGGGTCCGGTTGGCCGTCGCCGGTGCCGTGTTTGGCCGCATGAATTTTCGCCAGATCCGGCAGGAGTTTTTCCCCCAGATAGGGCACGAACACCACGGCGGCAATCCACGACGCCAGCAACGCAATGGTCACGACCTGGAAGATCGAGCGGGTGTATTCGCCGGTGCCCGATTGCGCAGTGGCGATCGGCAGGAAACCCGCAGCGGTGATCAGCGTGCCGGTGAGCATCGGGAACGCGGTACTGGTCCAGGCATAGCTGGCGGCCTTGATCCGGTCGAAGCCCTGCTCCATTTTGATCGCCATCATTTCCACGGCGATGATCGCATCGTCCACCAGCAAACCCAGGGCCAGCACCAGCGCGCCGAGAGAAATCTTGTGCAGGCCGATGCCCAGGTAATACATGCAGGCAAAGGTCATCGCCAACACCAGCGGAATCGCCAGGGCGACCACCATGCCGGTGCGCACGCCGAGGGAGAAGAAGCTCACCAACAGCACAATCGCCAAGGCTTCCACCAGCACTTGAACGAACTCGCCGACCCCGGTTTTCACCGCGGCTGGCTGGTCGGACACCTTGCGCAGTTGCATGCCGGCCGGAAGGTTTTTCTGGATCCTGGCGAACTCGACTTCCAGCGCCTTGCCCAGCACCAGAATATCGCCACCCTGCTTCATGGCCACGGCCAGACCGATGGCATCTTCGGCCATGAAACGCATGCGCGGCGCGGGTGGGTCATTGAAACCACGACGCACGTTCGCGACATCGGCGATGCGGAACGTGCGATCGCCTACGCGGATCGGGAAGTTCTTGATCTCGTCGACCGTCTGGAAATTTCCCGAAACCCGCAGCTGCAAGCGCTCGCTGGTGGTTTCGAAGAAGCCGGCGGTGGACACCGCGTTTTGCTCCTCAAGCGCTTGCTGCACCGCCGCCAGGGGCAGCCCGAGGGTGGCGAGCTTGACGTTGGAGAGTTCGATCCAGATCTTCTCATCCTGCAGCCCGAGCAGATCGACCTTGCCCACGTCCTTGACTCGCTGCAGCTGGATCTGGATGCGGTCGGCGTAATCCTTGAGTACCGCGTAGTCGAATCCGTCGCCGGTCAGGGCGTAGATATTGCCGAATGTCGTACCGAATTCATCGTTGAAGAATGGCCCCTGAACGCCCGGTGGCAGGGTGTGGCGAATGTCGTTGGTCTTCTTGCGGACCTGATACCAGAGCTCGGGAATGTCCACCGAATGCATGGAGTCCCGGGCAATGAACGTCACCTGGGATTCACCGGGGCGGGAGAACGACACGATGCGCTCGTACTCGCCGGTTTCCATCAGCTTCTTTTCGATGCGTTCAGTGACCTGGCGCGACACTTCCTGCGCCGTCGCCCCCGGCCAGACAGTGCGAATCACCATGGCCTTGAAGGTGAACGGCGGGTCTTCACTTTGGCCGAGCTTGGTGTAGGAAAGTGCTCCCACGACCGCCAGCAACAGCATCAGGAACAGTACGATCTGGCGATTACGCAGCGCCCATTCGGAAAGATTGAAACCCATCGGGGATTACTCCTTGTCCGCCAGATTGACCACGCGGTTGGAGCGATCCACCGGGCGCACTTGCTGCCCTTCGAGAAGCACATGGACACCCGCCGCCACCACCCAGTCGCTGGCATTCAGGCCTTCGAGCACCGGCACGGTTTTCTCTCCGAACGCACCGACCCGCACCGGGGTCTTCTTCAAGGTGTTGTTGGCACTGACCACCCAGACGTAGGTCGCGCCGTTTTCCGCGGTCAGCGCGGAAAGCGGTACGGACAGTTTCACCACGTCCGCGGCCTGAACGAACACCCGGGCGCTCTGGCCGAGTTCGGCGGGAACCTTGCCGCCGGTGAATGAGATGCGGGCGGCAAAGGTGCGGGATTTTGGATCGGCGGCCGGGGACAACTCACGGATGCGCCCGGCGAAACGTTGATCGGGTTGGG
>DQGF01000598.1:3532-4003 GCA_003525045.1 Pseudomonas sp.
ACGTTGATCGGGTTGGGTCCAGAGTTCCACCGACACCGGCTGACCGACCTTGAAACGGCCGAAGCTCTGCTCCGGCAGGCTGATCAACACTTCACGCTCGCCATCGGTGGCGAGAGTAAACACCGTTTGCCCGGCTGCCACCACTTGCCCGACTTCCACTGCACGCTTGGCCACCACGCCGTCCTGAGGCGCGCGCAGCACCGCGTAGCTGGCCTGGTTGGTCGAGACGTTGAACTCGGCCTTGATCTGCTTCAGGCGGGCTTCACCGGAGCGGAAGAGGTTTTCGGCATTGTCGTACTGCGAACGACTGACCATCTGCCGGTCCATCAGGGTCTTGTAGCGATCGCGCTCGGCGCGCACCAGATTCAGATTGGCTTCGGCGGCGGCGACCTGGGCGCGGGAGGCTTCCAGTTGCAGGCGCACATCCTGCGGATCGAGCTCTGCCAGTGGCTGGTCAGCCTTGACCCGTGG
>DQGF01000598.1:4287-7480 GCA_003525045.1 Pseudomonas sp.
TGGTCAGCCTTGACCCGTTGCCCCTCCTCGACCAGTCGTCGGCTGACTTTGCCGCCAATGCGAAACGCCAGCTCCGGCTCGAAGCGCGCACGGACTTCACCGGGATAGCTTTCCAGCGCCTGGGCCGACGGCTCTGGCCGCACCACCATGGCCGGGCGGACGGTGACTTGAGGCGCCTCTTCGTGACCACACGCAGACAACAAAAACGCCAGACTGACCGGCAATGCGAGGGGCAAGGCATAGCGGAACATGGTGAAGGACCTTTCGCTAATGGTGCTTGGAATAATTATACTGACCAGTATGTTATTAATAGCAAACTCACCAGTCCAGTATTAAAGCGAAGAATGCCAAACAATCTTTCAGCACCCAATGGTCCGGGCCGTCCCAAGGATCTGGCCAAGCGCCAGGCGATCCTCGAAGCGGCGAAAATTCTGTTCCTGAGTAATGGTTATTCCAACACCAGCATGGACGCCGTAGCGGCCGCTGCTGGCGTGTCGAAGCTGACCGTCTACAGCCATTTCAACGACAAGGAGACGCTGTTTTCCGCCGCCGTCGTGGCCAAGTGCGAAGAGCAATTGCCTACGCTGTTTTTCGAATTGCCGGACGGCGTCGCGGTGGAAACCGTGCTGCTGAACATCGCGCGCGGCTTTCATCAGCTGATCAACAGCGACGAATCGGTGAACCTGCACCGACTGATGATGACCCTGGGCAGCCAAGACCCGAAACTCTCGCAGATTTTCTTCGAGGCCGGGCCGGAGCGCGTGCTGCATGGCATGGAGCGGCTGCTGAGCAAGGTTGATCAGAGCGGTGCGTTGCACATCGACAAACCGCGTAATGCGGCGGAGCATTTCTTTTGCCTGCTCAAGGGTGCGGGGAATTTTCGCTTGCTGTATGGGTGTGGCGAGCCGTTGACCGGGGATGCGGCGGAGAGCCATGTGCGGGAAGTGGTGGGGTTGTTTATGCGGGCTTATCGGCCGGAAGCAGTCTGATAGTTTTTGGGTGTCTGGTCGGGCGCTTTCGCGAGCAGGCTCGCTCCCACAAGGGATCTATGTCACACCACAGATCCCCTGTGGGAGCGAGCCTGCTCGCGAAGGGCGCGACTCGGTCTCAAGACTTGAGCGCTTTCTTCGGATAAATGTCATACCGACTGGATTTCCCGTCCAGCGCATGACTCGGCTTCGGCCCCGCAATACTCGGCGCCTTGCGCGGGCGCTTGACCACCACCCGGTGACTGGCCAGCGCCAATGCCGCTTCGAGCAATGCCGGCGCATCCGGATCATCCCCCACCAGCGGCCGGAACAGACGCATTTCCTTCTTCACCAACGCGGTTTTCTCACGATGGGGAAACATCGGGTCGAGGTAGATCACCTGCGGCGGCTCACCTTCCCAATTGCGCATCACTTCGATCGAATTGCCCTTGAGCAATCTCATCCGCGCCACGATCGGCGCCACGTCGAAATCCTCCGCGCCACGGGCCAGGCCATCCTCGAGCAAGGCACCGATCAACGGCTGACGCTCGATCAGACTCATCTCGCAGCCCAGGCTCGCCAGCACGAACGCGTCCTTGCCCAGCCCTGCCGTGGCATCCAGCACACGCGGACGCACGCCTTGGGCAATGCCCACCGCCTTGGCGATCATCTGTCCCGTGCCGCCACCGAATAACCGCCGATGGGCCGCGCCGCCCTCGACGAAGTCCACCCGCACCGGCCCCGGCGCATCGGCACCCAGCTGTTGCAGCTGCAAACCCTGCTCGCCCACCTGCAAGGCAAACTCAGCGCCCGCCACCTGCATCGGCAAGCCCAGGCGCTCGGCCCATTGTTCGGCCTGTGGCTGAAAGGCCGGGGTCGAGGCCTCGACATGGATGCGGCAGGCCGCAGGTTGCTCAATCATGGGGAAACACGCTCAAAAAAATTAATGATCGGCAAAAATGGCCGATAACAAAACTAACGAGCATTTTGCCAGAGCTGAGCGTCGACCGAGAGAAATGTCAGACTTTCAACCCACCATCACCGGCTTTATCTCGCCCTACGGCGATTACAGCCTGCGAAATACCCAGGCACTGAGCGGTGTCAGTCACCTGTGGCAGGATTTTTTTGCCCGGGCGCTGGCCGAACAGTCGGGCGAGGTGCTACCGGAGTCGCTCAACTTTCCCCCGGTCGATCTCGACAGCCCGGTCGAACCCACCGTTGGCAGTGATCTGCTGGCGCACATCGTTTCCCAGCGCGAATGTGAGGTGAAGGACAACGAAGTACGCCCGCCCGAGCCGTTGTTCCTGCCGATTGCCGAATTCGAAATGAACCTGGCGGACAAGCCGTTCCCACCATTTCCGGAGACGGAAATCAGCGCGCAGCAGAAACAGCAGGACTTCGAAAGCGGCTGGGTTCGCCCAATCGTGCTGGCCGCCGGTCACCCTGTGCCGCAAGCCGGCCCGGCGCCACAACCGCGTCCGCTGCATTTGCCGATCGCCGAGTTCGAACTCCATCTGCTGGACAAGCCCTTCCCACCGTTCTCGCCAGAAGAGCGGGTGGAGCAACAGAAACACTTCGATTTCGATACCGGCTGGGCGCGCCCGATCGTGCTGCAGAACCTGCGTATCGCCGCATAAGTCTCAGCGACATACCCACCACGGCCCGACATCCAAGTGAAAGTGATCGCGATGGGCGGCGTTGTAGTCGGGGCTCAATACCCCACTGAACATGTCGCAGGCGCCATCGCGGACCTGGCGTAAAAACCGTGCATCCTGATTATCCTTCGGCCAATCCTTGAGCACGTTGATGGAGCGGCCGTCGGCCAGGCGGAAACCGGCGATATCGAGCGCATTGGCGGTGGCATGCTGGCTGCGCCGGCCATTCTCGCGACCGTAGACGTTACGACAGGCAAAGCTGCCGAGATGGTCGACGCGGGTCACCGCCTGTCCATAGACCGCCTGTGCAGCGGGTTGCAGGGCGTGATGCTCGAACAGCGCAAAGGACACCGCCAGCCGACAACTGGCGAGGAAACTGCTGCTCAGGGCCACTTCGCCGCCTTGCACACGCAAGGTATCGATCAATGGGCACGTGGCGCCGGGGCTGCCGGCCTGGTGGGTCACGCGTAATCCGGAGCTGTTCAGGGCTTGATCGCATAGCTGCGGATCATCGCGCAGGCGCATCAGCTTGTAACGCGTCAGAAAGTTGGGTTCAGCCTTCACGTCCAG
>DQGF01000132.1:0-1723 GCA_003525045.1 Pseudomonas sp.
ATGCGCGCTTCGGTGTAACGCATGGCGGCGAAGGACTTGGGATCATCCGGCGCACCCCAGTTACCCTGGCCGTCGACCAATGTATAGCGGTAGCTGAACGGCTGGGCCATCAGGACCATGGCTTCGTAGCAGGCCGAATCGCCGTGCGGGTGGAACTTGCCGAGCACGTCACCGACGGTACGTGCCGACTTCTTGTGCTTGGAATCGGCGTCCAGCCCCAACTCGCTCATCGCGTAGATGATGCGGCGCTGTACCGGTTTCAGGCCATCGCCGATATGCGGCAAGGCACGGTCCATGATCACGTACATGGAGTAGTTGAGGTAGGCATTTTCGGTGAAGTCAGCCAGCGACCGGCGTTCTACACCGTCCAGGCTGAGATCAAGGGAGTCGCTCATGCGGGCCTCATCGGTTCGTTGTCTGGCGCAGCAGCATGGTGCCACCGCGCTGGGTAAATTCAAGTTTGTTCAGCGCGCTCATACCGAGCAACACTTGATTGCCTTCCAGGCCTGGCACGACGAGGGCGCGCACATCACGCAGCACAATGTCGCCCAGTTGCAGCCGTTCAATGCGGGTTCGATAGCCCTCGGCGCGACCACTGGCCGTGCTCAAGGTCACCCCGAAGCCTTTCTCCAGCTTCAGCCGCTCGGCCATGCCGCCAGGGATTGCCACATCGGTCGCCCCGGTATCGAGCATGAAATCTACCGGTTGACCGTTGATCTGGCCGCTGGCAACAAAATGTCCCTGATTGTTGCTGGCAAGCTTCACTTCGATAAAACCTTCGCCCTGCTCCGTGCTGACGACGGCGTTTGGGTTCTGCTGACGCTGCTCCCACTGCCCGAAGAATCGAGTGGCCAGAAACAGCGCGGCGCACCAGGCCAGCACCATCAACACCCGGCCGATGCGCTTGCCCGGCGGTTGCTGACTCATGGCTTGGCACTCCAGCCACCCTCAGGCGCGGCAAAGCGCATGACGATCGGACGTACCTCACCATCGGCGCGCATACCGTTGTTGTTATCGATACCAATCCAGGCACCGTCGGCGTCCACGACCAACGCTTCTTCCAGGGCATAGGCCTGTGAATAACGCCGGTTTTCCTGCAACGCCTCAGCGGCATACGACCAGCAGCGCTCGACCTTGGCCGTCTGCGCGTCACGGCGGCAGATCTCAAAGACATTGCGTTCAAGGGTAAACAACTTGCCGTCGAACAATGACAGATCGGCAAAGTCCCGGGGCATCGCCCTGGCGCCGGGAAACTGTGCTGGCTGCATTTCCTTTCCGCCCTCGCTTAGCAGCACACAGCCGCCATCGCAGTCCCAGACGGTTTGCTGGCGCTTGATCAACAGCAACCCGCGGCTTTCACGCTCAGCGGCCAGCCACAATTTGTCACCTTCGGGACTGATCGCCAGGCCTTCGAACAACGCGTTGAAGTGCAGCAACAGGCCGCTGGCCCGTGCCTCGCGAACCAGGATCGGCGAGATCTTCAGCCAGGAGGCGGGCCCCGTTGGTGGCACTTGCAGCACCGCCGCATGAGTCTCGCTGACAATGTAGCGATTACCGGCGCTGTCGCAGGTGATGCCCTCGAAATCCAGATCTCCGCCTCGGGCAAATGAGGCTGCCCAGGTCCGCGAGCGTAACCCCCAGGGCAATCCGCTATCCGGCACCGCCGGTACACCGATGCGTACGGCCTCGGCTCGCCAGACGGGGTCGCGGGTGTCGAGCCGGT
>DQGF01000132.1:2009-2257 GCA_003525045.1 Pseudomonas sp.
GCAGACGGGGGCGCGGGGGGCGAGCCGGTATATCTGATCGTCATCTCGATCGGATACGGTCCACAGATCCTTGCCGCACTGGGCCAGCCCGGACAGGTTGCCACCGCGCATGCCGTCGACCGCATGCGCGGACAGCAGGCGCAACTCTGACGCAGGCTGCGCAGCAACCGTCATCGAGGTCAGCAGCAACGCACACACCAAGGCAAAGCCTCGGCGCATCAGCCCAGAACCTCGGCCAGGTTGCCTTT
>DQGF01000132.1:2612-2733 GCA_003525045.1 Pseudomonas sp.
CATGTCCATCATTTCCGAGGTCGCCTCGAAATCGTCCAGCGTCAGCTGCACCAGACGCCGGGTATTCGGGTCCATGGTGGTTTCGCGCAACTGTGGCGGGTTCATTTCACCCAGACCTTTG
>DQGF01000132.1:3035-3243 GCA_003525045.1 Pseudomonas sp.
GGTTCATTTCACCCAGACCTTTGAATCGAGTGACCTGGGGCTTGCCGCGTTTCTTCTCGGCCACCAGGCGATCGAGAATGCCATCGCGCTCGGCTTCGTCCAGGGCGTAGTAAATCTCTTTGCCCAGGTCGATCCGGTACAACGGCGGCATCGCGACGTAGACGTGACCGGCGTCCACCAACGGGCGGAAATGCTGGACGAACAACGC
>DQGF01000132.1:3634-3759 GCA_003525045.1 Pseudomonas sp.
TCCGCCGAGCCTGGATCGACACCGATGGCCACGGCGATGTTGTGCACTTCCTGGCTGGCCAGCACTTCGCTGCCGTCGACTTCCCAGGTGTTCAGAATCTTGCCGCGCAATGGCAGGATCGCCTG
>DQGF01000181.1:0-958 GCA_003525045.1 Pseudomonas sp.
CGTCCGTTGAGGCATTCCCACGCAGAGCGTGGGAACGATCAGTGTCAAGTTCAAACCTTTTTCTTGTACGCCACGCAGTCGATCTCGACCTTGCAATCCACCATCATGCTCGCCTGCACACAGGCCCGCGCCGGTGCGTGCTCGCTTTTGAAGTACTCGGAAAACACCTTGTTGAAACTCCAGAAATCCCGCGGATCGTCCAGCCACACACCAGTGCGCACCACGTCTTCCAGGCCGTAACCGGCCTCTTCGAGAATCGCGATCAGGTTCTTCATGGTCTGGTGAGTCTGCTCGACGATGCCGCCCGCAATGATCTCGCCATCCAGCGCCGGCACCTGGCCGGACACGTGCAGCCAGCCATCGGCTTCGACGGCGCGGGCAAAAGGACGGGGTTGGCCGCCGCCGGCGGTATTGCCGGTGCCGTAACGAGTAATGCTCATGAGTGTTTCTCCTGATTGAAATATGAAATGTTTTTGTAAAGTCAGAAACGCGTGTTCTTGAGAAATTCGGTCAATCGCGGCGATTGCGGGCGCTCGAACAGTTCCTTGGGTGGCCCCTGCTCTTCGATTCGCCCCTGATTCATGAACACGATCTTGTCCGACACCTCGAAGGCGAAGCGCATTTCGTGGGTCACCAGCAGCATGGTCATGCCGTCTTCGGCCAGGCCCTTGATCACGTTCAGCACTTCGCCCACCAGTTCCGGGTCGAGGGCCGAGGTGACTTCGTCGAACAGCATCAGGCTCGGGTTCATCGCAATCGCCCGGGCAATCGCCACGCGCTGTTGCTGGCCGCCGGACAACTGACCGGGGTAATGGTCGCGCCGTTCCAGCAGGCCGACCCGTTCCAGCCATTTTTCCGCCAGCGCCACCGCCTCATCCTTGTGCAGCTTTTTGACCTTGAGCAGACCGAGGGTGACGTTCTGCAAGGCCGTCAGGTGCGGAAACAGGTTGAACTGCTG
>DQGF01000181.1:1259-10714 GCA_003525045.1 Pseudomonas sp.
GAAACAGGTTGAACTGCTGGAACGCCATGCCGGTCATGGCCCGGTGGCGGGCGATGACTTTTTCCGGGTGCCGCACGCGCTTGCCGTTGACCTCGTCATAACCGATGGATTCGCCATCGAGCAGGATCTGCCCGCCCTGAAACTCTTCGAGCATGTTCACGCAACGCAGCAGCGTGGTCTTGCCCGAGCCGCTGGAGCCGATCAGCGTGACGACATTGCCACGCTGCAGGGTCAGGTCGACGCCCTTGAGCACTTCGAGCTGGCCGTATTGTTTATGCAGCCCGCGAATGTCCAGCAGGGGCTGGCCGTTTTGAGCGTTATCAGGTTGAGTCATGGCAAGGCCACCCGCTTTTCAATGTGCCGGCCGAGTAACTCGATGGCGTAGTTGATGACGAAAAACAGCAATCCGGCAAACAGGTAAAACTCCAGGGTCATGAACGTCCGGGCGATGATCTGCTGCGTGCTGAGCAGCAACTCGGCCACGCCGATCACCGAGAGCAAGGTCGAAGCCTTGACGATCTCGGTGGACGAGTTGACCCAGGTCGGCAGAATCTGCCGCAGTGCCTGAGGCAACAACACGTAGCCGAGGGATTGAAAGAACGTCAGACCGATGGCCTTGCTCGCTTCCATCTGGCCGCTGGGCAGCGCCTGCAACGCACCGCGCACGATCTCGGCGACGTGGGAGCCGCAAAACAGCGTCAACCCCAAGGCACCGGCCTGGAACGCGCTGATCTGCCAACCCAGTGCCGGCGCCATATAGAAGCAGGCCAACACCAGGACAAACACCGGCGTGCCGCGAATGATGTCGACGTAAAAACGAAACGGCGCGCGCATCCAGAACTTGCCGTAGGTCAGCACCAGACCGGCAACGATACCGACCAGCGTGCCCAACAGAATCGCCAGCGCCGAGACCTGCACACTGGTCAAAAAGCCCTGCCAGAGGACTTCCCGCGCCACCCACAACTCATGCAACCAACTGGGGGATTCGTACATTGGGAGCCTCCTATCGGCGAATCGCCAGACGCTGCTCGAGGTAACGCAGCAGCATGGCGATGAGGTAACAAGCTGCCACATAGAGCGCCGTGGTCACCAGCCAGGTTTCAATCACCCGGTAGCTCTCGACATTGATCTTGCGCGCGTAATAGGTCAGCTCCGGCACGGCAATCGCCGCCGCCAGCGAGGTGTCCTTGAACAGCGATATGAAATTGTTCGACAGCGCCGGCAACACATTGCGCAGCATCACCGGCACGGTGACGTAAGCCTTGACCTGCCACTCACCCAGCCCGATGGCGAGACCCGCTTCGCGCTGGCCCTTGGGAATGCTCAACAGTCCGCCGCGGAACACTTCGGTCAGGTACGCCCCGGCATACAACGACAGCGTGATGATGAACGACGGGATCTTGTCCAGACGAATGCCCAGGCTCGGCAAGGCGAAGTAGATCAACAGAATCAACACCAGGATCGGCGTATTACGGATCACCGTCACATACACCGACGCCAGCACCCGCAACGCGCGATGCTTTGACAGCAAGGCAAACGCCATCAGCAGGCCGATCACGCAGCCGATGGCGATCGACACCAGCGCCAGTTCAAGGCCCAAGCCGAGCCCCGCCAGCAAGGTGTCGAAATCGCGCCACACGGCGGCAAAGTTCAACTGATAGTTCATGGTCAGCAGTACCTTGAGCGGGGCGCGTTATGGGCGCCCCACTCTCACGGGGTCATTTATATTCGACGGGGAAACCGATGGCTGGAGTCGGCAAATCCACCCCGAACCACTGCTTGAACGACGCCGCGTAGGTCGGGAACTCAACGCCGGTCATGGCTTCATGCAGGGCGGTGTTGACGAAGTTCAGCCAGTCCTGATCGCCGCGCTTGACCGCGCAGGCGTAAGTCTGCGGGCTCCAGGCGTAGGCCGGGCTGCGATAGCGACCCTGGTTCTGCACCATCAGGTACTTGACCGACGACTGATCGGTAGCCGCGGCGTCGGCACGGCCGGAGTTCACGGCCTGATACATCAAGTCCACGCTGTCGTACTGATCGACCTTGGCCTTGGGCAGCGCCTGGTGCACCAGCTCCTCGGCATACACGTTCTGCAGCACCGCCACAGTCACGCTATCGCCGGCGGCCTTGAGGTCGTCGATTTCCTTGTACTTGCTGTTGGCCGGCAGCAACAGGCCGACGCCTTCGCGGTAATACGGCAGGGTGAACGCCACTTGCTGCGCACGGCTGGCGGTCACGGTGATGAACTGGCAGCTCATGTCGACCTTGTCGGTCAGCAGGTTGGGAATCCGCGCATCGGACGACTGCACCACGAACTCGACCTTGCTCGGGTCATTGAACAACCCCTTGGCCACCATCCGCGCGATGTCGATATCGAAACCCTGCAACTTGCCGTCCGCGCCCTGGAAGTGCCACGGCGCATTGGTACTGCCTGTACCCACGATCAACTTCCCGCGGGCCAATACACTGTCGAGCTTACTGTCCGCCGCGTGGGCAACGCCCATGGCAGCAGCCGAAGCCGCGAAGAGAAAAACACACGCTTTAAACAAGGAAGGTCGGCGATGCATGGCAAGCACTCCAAGCTGATGTGTATTCCGCTATACCGGAACATGGTATGTAACAACGGAATAGACAGCAGAAAGTGTGCCACAGGTTGTGCAGGGAATGTTGGGAGATTGAAAATCGTTTTGAATCAGAGGGATGCGTGGAAGCGCGAAGAAATGTCCGACGAAATACACAAATGGCGATGCGCTACCGTTGGCTACACAGCGCGGGTATTTGCACCACATATGAGGAATGGAGGTTCAAAATGAAGCAAAGCCTCGTTGGGGCTTTGTGTTGAGTCTGGACCAAGTATCCCGCAAGTTTCAGGTTGGCTGCCAGACTGTGTTTTGGTGAGTAGAACGGTGGCGGCCTGACCCAGCGGAGTACTTGCGATTACAAGAATTCATCTATTAAGAAAACTAGCGTTTTCCTGCGTCCTTATAAACTTCTCCGCGCTCCCTTTTCCCCACCGCTATCACAGTCACTACCAGTACCTCATCGACGACGCGGTACACCAGCCGATACCCGGCATTACGGAGCTTGATCTTGTATGCATTCCCCAGCCCGTTTAGCCGGTCAGCCGGGACGTGCGGATTTGAGAGTCGCTCCTGCAACTTCTTCTTGAACTGCTCCCTCAATGTTGCGCCAAGCTTTTGCCACTCTTTCCAGGCCTTATCGGAAAATTCCAACTCATAGGTCATCGAGAGAAACCTTGATCGTTGGATCGTTTTCTCGTTCGCGGCAGAGGGCAATCAACTCCATGTCTTCAAGGCGATCCATCATCGCTTCATATTCTTTGGCGGGGACGCAGTAGAAAGCGGGCTCGTTCCGGTTGAGAATCGCAACGGACAGGCCACCACCGGCAGCGACCGTTCCCATCGGGTTTTTCTTGAGTTCAGAAATGCTGGCGACGACTTGCGAAAGCACGATATGCGTCATGACTCTGTTCCTGGAGTGCCTTTAATGGCATTCAAAATAGCACCTTAAGTCGAACCTTACCCCTGCCTTTTTGTCATAAATACCACGGCAAAGGCCACATAGCCGTGCATCCTGGGGCTGAATTCCTCTTCGTTTGAAAGATTGCATTCGCGAGCAGGCTCGCTCCCACAATTGACCGAGTCGAATTGGCGAACACGGTCTAATGTGGGAGCGAGCCTGCTCGCGAAGAGGCCTTCAGAGGCAGCGCAAAGCTACCCGCCGATAGGTGCCAGCAACACCCGCGTCACCCGCCGCTCTTCAACCGCTACCACCGTCATTCGCCAGCCTTCCCACTCATGGCTGTCACCGATCATCGGCAGTCGATCCAGCAAGCTCACCACCAGTCCCGCGAGGGTCTGATAGTCGTCGGTCGGTTCGGCCGCAAAGCCGGTGCGCTGGCGCACCCGGGCCAGGTTCAACGCGCCGCTGACCACGAACCCGCCCTGCTCTTCAACCACGTCCGGGCCTTCTATTTCGCTGGCATCGGGCAGTTCGCCGGCAATCGACTCGAGAATGTCGGTCATGGTCAGCACACCGACGAAGTCGCCGAATTCATTGACCACGAAGGCAATGTGGGTCGAAGCCCTGCGCATCTGCTCCAGGGCATTGAGGATCGAGTAGCTGTCCAGCAAGTTGATGGTCTTGCGCGCCAGATCCTCAAGGCCCGGTTCGTTACCGGCCAGGTATTCCTTGAGCAATTCCTTTTTGTGCACGAAGCCCAGCGGCTCATCCACCGCACCGTCGCGAATCAGCGGCAGGCGCGAGTAGGACGAATGCATCAGCCGTGTGCGAATGGTGTCGGCATCGTCAGCCAGGTCGATGTGATCGACGTCGGCGCGCACGGTCATCAGGGTACGGATCGGTCGCTCGGCCAGTTGCAACACGCCGCTGATCATCACCCGTTCACGACGGTCAAACAGTTCGCCGCTGGGCACCTCACCGTTGTCCAGCATGTCGGCGATTTCCTCGCCGACTTCCTCCACCGCCAGCTTGCGACCACCGAGCAAACGCATCACCGCATGGGCGGTGCGTTCACGCATTGGCCGCAGGCCCTGCATGGACTGCTTGCGGCGAGCCCGGGCAATCTGGTTGAAGATTTCGATCAAGATCGAGAAACCGATGGCCGCATACAGGTAGCCCTTCGGAATGTGGAAGCCCAGGCCTTCAGCCGTCAGGGCGAAGCCGATCATCATCAGGAACCCCAGACAGAGCATGATCACTGTCGGGTGCGCGTTGACGAAACGGGTCAGCGGTTTGCTGGCAACGATCATCAGGCCGATGGAAATGATCACCGCAATCATCATCACAGCCAGTTCATCGACCATGCCCACGGCGGTAATCACCGCGTCCAGGGAGAACACCGCATCAAGGACCACGATCTGCGCCACGATCGGCCAGAACATTGCGTAAGCCGCGTTGGCCGAGCGTTCGCCGACATGGCCTTCGAGTCGTTCGTGCAATTCCATGGTGGCCTTGAACAACAGGAACACACCACCGAACAGCATGATCAGGTCACGGCCGGAGAAGCTCTTGTCGAACACCTCGAACAGCGGCTGAGTCAGGGTGACCAGCCAGGAAATACTCGCCAGCAGGCCCAGGCGCATCAATAAGGCCAGGGACAGACCGATGATTCGCGCACGGTCGCGCTGCTCGGGCGGCAGTTTGTCGGCGAGGATCGCGATAAACACCAGGTTGTCGATGCCCAGCACCAGCTCCAGCACGATCAGGGTCAACAAGCCCAGCCAGGCGGTGGGGTCAGCTATCCATTCCATAAAAACGTCTCGATCTCTTCAGTGGTTTTCAGAATGCCGGGCACGGCAAGGCGCGGCGCGGAGGCCGTGGAGCTGCAATGTCGAAGGTGTTCAGAAGTCGAAAGACCGGGTGTTTTGCGTGCATCAAGGCCGCGCGATAGTGCGAGGAGAAAGGATAACTGGGGGGCTCCAAAAGGGTGTTCATGCAAGTCCTGAAAGGAAAAAGGCCTTGGAGCGTACAGGCGAAAGGGATATTTCCTACAGTCAGAAATCATTACAAAATCTGTAGAACCCTAAGAGATTCATTGCTTTTGAGGACGCCTTCGCGAGCAGGCTCGCTCCCACATGGGGCCCGCGCCGTAAACAAGTTCAGTGTTCACCCCAGAACAAATGTGGGAGCGAGCCTGCTCGCGAAGAGGCCCGAAAAGACACCCGTGCAACACCTGCCTACCGGTGCAACGCCCTTTCGGCCTCAGCCAGCAGTTCCTCGACGCCGTGGTGAAAATCGGCGTCGTACTCGATCTGCCTGATACTGAAACGAATGTCATAACCGCGATGCACTGTGGCATTGCGCTCGTCGAGCATCTCTTCGAGCCGCGCACGGATTCCGGCAACTTCCACCGCGGTAGACCCCGTCAATAGAACGGCGAATTCATCCCCTCCGACCCGCCCGACCACATCGCTCTCGCGAAAGGCAATACGCAACACGTCGGCAAAGGTTTTCAGCGCGTCGTCGCCTTCACTGCGGCCGTACAGCTCGTTGATACACCTGAAATAATCAAGGTCGAAAAACAACAGGCTCGCCGGTTTCTCCAAGTGCTGACAAGCGTCCAGCCACAATTGAGCCAGCACTTGAAAACCGTGAAGATTGGTCAGCAGTGTCAACTCATCCATGCTCGCCATTTGCACTGCCGTCAGCTGTTGTTCGAACTGGCGTGCCAGGTCGCGCATCATTTCGCGCTCCTGCACCGCAGTTTCAAGTACGTTCGGACCGTACAGGTTGTCTGTGCAAGGACCAGATTTGGCCGGTTTACCTGGAACCAACATTATTCACTCCTGTGATGGATATGTCCTTTAGAGTCCGCCAAACCGGGTTTGACTCCCGGTTAACGGACCGCCGGTCAACTACCCTCCATCGGACAGGGTCCTCCCGCGTCCGCCCAAAGCTTGAATTGAATGACAAAAATGTCGTGTAGCACCGGCACCGGCACGCCTCCTACACCCGGATTCCAACCCCAAAGCAACAGGTTGTCCTCACTGTCAGGCTTAAGTGAACAGCATTGCGGCCCAGCGCCGGGCTTTTCGTATCCTTGTCTTCAGCCACTCCAGTGATGCTGCTCATTCATCGAGTGGCTAGATGGCTGCGCTAGCCGGATTCATCAGCTTCCTCTGCTGTGGCGTCAGGCGATGTTGCCGCAGAAAAGATTGAATCCACCATCTGCCGGACTGGCTCTCAAGACAATGGCATAGCCACCGGAACGAAGCTCGTTCAGCGCCACAGGTGCCTTTTTCGAGAGATGCCATGCAGGCGACGACATAAGCGCGGTAGTCACCGTCTGATTCATCTCATAAGCAGGCTTTGGACCCAAGCTCTCGCATTTGCCGGGATAGATGTAGGTGTAGACATGGAGGGGTAGAGCTGTCCAGTTTGGAACTCTGCCTATGAAGAACGAAACATTGGTTTCGCGCCCCATGGGCGCCAATGTAGCCTGTGCGATATTACCGGCGTTGTACTGAGTAGCGTTTAGGGGGATGTTGACGATCTGGCTTTCAGTTGTTGTTGCACAGCCCGAGATCCACCCAACCGTTACCACCAACGCCAGCGAGGAGACGATGTTCATCGTAATTCTCCTGATTTGAAAGGATGCGTTGAAGTAATCCCCCGTTAAATTTTAGCACCCTCGATCGTGAATGATTTTCTTACGATGACCGGTCTCCGGCCGGGACGCGGGAATCATTGAGCGTACCTGCTCGGCTGGTAGCGTCATCCGGTACCCATAGCCCGACGCGTGCGGGCTTTTTTCGTTCCGCCCTGTCACTGCTTCGTCATACCTGTCCAGCACAATGCAGTCAGCCAAAGGGATTTGGCTACGTGGATTGAGAGCCGCGTGCCAGGCTCTCTCATTCGGGCATTCACGGTTTTTAACAAACCGGCGCGTAGTGTTGGTCTGTCACCTCATGGAGACATTTAAGCCCGCTTCGGCGGGTTTTTTTTCGCCCAAGCCCGCCTGGCGCGTGCGGCAATGGGCAGCCTCGTTTCGCCCGTCGGGGCTTAGAAGTCGGTGGACACCGACAGCTCGCGCCAGGTCTGCAACTCTGCGGCGACAAAGCTATTCTTGGCTTCGATCGCCGCGACACAATCACTGCCCAGCGGTAAGCGCAGCGGGGCTTTTCCGCCTCCACCAGGGTGATCATGGCCTGGGCCAGCTTGTCAGGATCGCCAGGCTGATTCAGGGTCACGGCCTTGGCAATCTTGCGCACCTCACCCGCCGTACTGTCGTAGTCGACAATCGAGGCCGGGGATTCGACCAGGGAATTGCCTTCGAGGAATTCGGTACGGAAATAACCGGGCTCGACAATCGTCACTTTGACACCCAGCGGTGCCAACTCGGCGTGTAGCGCCTCGCTCAAGCCTTCGACGGCAAATTTAGTGGAGCAGTAGACGCCGAAGCCCGGCCCCGATTGGTAACCGCCCACCGAGGAGAGGTTGATCACATGCCCACTGCAAGCGGCTCGCATGTGCGGCAGGACGGCGCGAGTGACATTCAGCAAGCCGAAGACGTTGGTTTCGTACACCAGTGATGAGCCAGACACGTTTGAAGGTAGTCGTACCCAGACGCAGCCGAAACTGCGGGCTTTTATCGATCTGGCGACCCAATGGATCGCCGGCCAGGGTGGTTTGAGGTACTAGGTCCGAGGTTTGAGCAGGATGTCGGTATAACGCGCCAGAAAGAGCCCGAAGGCTGCACACCAGAGGAACGCCGACAAACCCAACCCGATTCCGGAAAACGGAACGAGCAACACTCGGCAGACACCGGCGATCGCCAACAAGGCAAAACCCAGAACGATCGCTTTCGAGGGTTGCAACAAGCGCCCGGTATGACCGAGGCTGACCCGCGCAATCATCGCCAGAATCAGCCCGCCGATCCCGCCCACCGCCAGCGAATGAGTCGCCAGGCTCTGTTGCGGCATCAGGCCTGCGTGCCACAGGGCCATGGCCAATGCTGCCACCACGAGCCATGCGTAGGCCACGTACAGCGACCACAGCAGCGGCACGCGCCAGATGCCCCGGTCATGCCAGCGCCACAGACGCAGCAAATGCAAACCGCCGATCAGCAGAAACAACGCTGCCAGCCATAGCCTTGGGATGTCGTTCAATCCGACGACAAACGAAACGGCCGCCAGCAAGCCGCTCAGCAGCAATACTCGGGTGGGCAATGGATGCACGGCCGGGGCATTAGTGCGATTCAACCCGCGCTGAATGAAGAACGGAATCACTCGCCCACCAATCACACTCATCAGAGCGCCCACCAGCCACAACGCTGCCAACACACCCCGTCGTTGCAGATCGACGTCGCCGGTCAACATTCCCTCCAGAGTCATGAGCTGACATCCGGACAGGAGCGCGATCACCATTAGAATCGGATAGTTGTCGCGTTTACCTGCGGCCACCAGATCCCGCCCCAGCACCCACGCCAGCAACGGCAGAAAGGGTATCTGCACGATCAGCAACAAGGCCGGTTGCACCGGCAGCAGCCAGGCCAACCGAGCCAACAGCCACACCAGCAGCAGTCCGATCAGGGGCCAGCCATTCAAGCCAGGGCGCCCGGTCCAGTTCGGCACCGCCGTCAGCAGAAATCCGGCAACGATCGCCGTGGCAAAACCGAACGGCATCTCATGCCGATGCCAGGCCAGCATCCCGCCAACGGGTTGCGCACCGGGCAACCGTCCGTACAACCACAGCGCCCAGATCGCCACCGCTATCGCGGCAAAGGTGGCGCCTGCCAGAAAAAACGGTCGAAACCCGAGACTGAACACTGGCGCAGCAGCGAGTCTGCGCATCAAGCCACCACCCCTGCCCGGCGTGCACCCAGTCGGTGCTGGACCAGCAATCGCATCACATAACCGATTTTGAGCAAGGTCGGGCCGATGATGGTCATCGCATGCATTGACACCAGTGCC
>DQGF01000181.1:11027-11599 GCA_003525045.1 Pseudomonas sp.
ACGATCGGCAAACGACCGCCGTAGAGGTAGGCGCCGTAGATGCCGACCAGCAGCAGCGCGAGGCCAGCGCCGAGCACGCGATGGGACAGGTGCAGAACGTTCTGAGGGTTGTTGAAGAAATCGACCATTGTTCCGTACTCCCGAAGCCGTTCAGTTGTACGTTATTTGTATCAAGTCCCGTGCCAGATTTTTAGCTTTTATAAATCAACGCCCTGCCATCCGATGAGTCATATCGACCACAATCGTATCGAGTCCTTATGACTCATTTCGAGGTCATATCGACTCTCTCTCAATCAGTCTGAAATGTCGGAGTTGTCGATCTACGGTACGGCCAGACGACAATAGGCTGACTACGCTGAAAAATCAGCATCGGATACCCGAAAAGGAGCACTGCCATGCAACGCTTCCAGAAAATCACGCCCTGCCTGTGGTTCGACGATCAGGCCGAAGAGGCCGCGAAGTTTTACTGCTCGGTCTTCGACCATTCGAGAATCACCGCCACCACCTATTATGGCCATGCTGGTTTCGAATTCCATGGCCGACCCGAAGGCTCGGTGATGACGGTCAGCTTC
>DQGF01000445.1 GCA_003525045.1 Pseudomonas sp.
ATCCGACTTGCTCGCGAAGGCGGTGTGACAGGCAACATTGATGTCGGCTGACACTACGCCTTCGCGAGCAAGCCCGCTCCCACAGGGGAATGCGTTGTGTCAGGCGAGTTCGGGGGTGGTGGCGTAAGCCTGTTCCAGCAGAACCGTGAAGCGGTTGAACGCATCGATCGCGCCTTTCTCCACTTCGGCTTCTTCCTGAGCACTGAACTCCAGTCCATCGAGGGTTTTCACAAAGCTTTTCCAGCCCTCAGCGCGTCCGCCGGCGGGTTCGCCGAGGTGGCGGGCTCCGAAGGTTTCACTCAGGCCCAGACCTACAGCACGCTTGATCAGAAACGCAGCGCCAAGCTTTGAGCCTTCCGAAACAAAGAGCCAGCCCAAGGCCTCGGCTTTGCCTGGATTTTTGACTGCCCCTGCAACCGGTGCCGGCACTTCAGTGTCCAGATCCGCCAGGTCAGCCCTGGCCGCTTCAGCGCGGCAGCGGGCCGGCAGGTCCGGGACGATGGCCGTCAATTCGGTATCGTTGTACAGCGACACCAGTTCCGACTGGAACAAATACTGCGCCACCACGAAACGGGCGAAGTTGGCCTGGGTTTCAAACGGTGCGTGAGCTTTGACCAGGGCATCAAGTTTGGTATGAGGCTCGTTAGTGATCTGGTTCAAGCGTTGCGAACGCAGAGCAGGGCGTTGAGCAGTGTCCTGAGAGGTCATGAGAAATCCTTGAGAAAAAGAGGCGCCTGTAACGAGACGAATGGGCAGGCGCTGGAGCGTAAAAAAATCCTCACTGTGCGGCATTGGACAACCGCGCAGTCAGGTGCAGAGGGTCAGATATCCCAGACCAGATTGACCGCGAAATTGCGACCCGGTTGGGTGAGGCGATCAAGGTTGGCCGGGTTGATCACGGCTGCCTCGCCAACGCCGTCATAACCGCGCACGTCATCCCACAGCCAGTACTTTTTGTCGGTCAGGTTGTAGAGGCCGGCGCTGACAGTCACGTCGTCGGTCACCTTGTAGAACCCGGTCAGGTCAAGCATGCCGAAGCCCGGAGACTTGAACTGGCTGCTGACGCCGTCCGGCGTGTTGAAGTTGCTGTTGTCGACGCGGTCCTTCTTCTTCACCAGGGTCCAGCTGAGCAGGCCGCCATAGTTGTCCTGGTCGTAACCGAGGCCGAACACACCGGTCATCGGGTTGACGCTGTTGATCGGCTCGCCGGTATCGTTGTTTCGACCGTAGGCGTAGGCCACGGAGCCTTGGGTGTACAGACCTTGTGGCGCACCGAAGGCATCGAGGTTCAAGCGACCCTTGATCTCCGCGCCCTTGATGGTGGCGCGTTTGATGTTGTTGCTCTGGAACGCCAGTTCGTCGTAGCCGGGAGTGATCGCGTCTTCGTTGATGAAGTCGCGGTACTTGTTATAGAACACCGCCACATCGAACGAACCGTGCTCGAAATTGCCGCGCAAACCAGTCTCGAAGCTTTTGCTTTTTTCTGGATCGAGGTCCGGGTTCGGTTCCACGCGATAGTCGACGACGGCGTTATCAAAGCGTCCGTACAAGGCCTTGGCGGTCGGGGTGCGGAAACCTTCGGCGTATTGGCCGTACCAGGTGTACTGCTCGGTCAAGGCGTAGGTCAGGCCAAATTTGGGCGACACCTTGTGCCAGGTCTTGTTCTCATCGCTGACCGTTCCGCGCCCGTCGGGCGCCACGGTATTGAGGAATTCCTCGGTGATGTGCGGCTTGAGTTGCGTGTAGTCGTAGCGCAGGCCCGGGAGGAAGGTCCATTTGTCCCAGCTGATCTGATCCTGGGCAAACAGGCTGTAGGTGTTGATGGTCGGGTCCGGGAAGTCACTGGATTTTCTCAGCGCATCGGCCGGGCTGACCGCGCCGATGGCCTGGCAACTGCCAGATACTGCAAGGCAGATGCCGTTGCCGCGGCGGGAGCCGGTGACTTTCTGCTGCTTGATCGTGGTGCCGTAGGTCAACAGGTGATCGGTGTCGCCGATGCTGAAAGCCTTATCCAGTTGCGCGTCGAATACCCACTGCTTTTCTTCGTAAAGCGTTTCGCGGGTTCGCAGCACCTGGCGGGAGACCGGGTAGTAAAACTCGGCGGTACTCTGATCGGTTTTGGCGACCTGATGGTTCAGGCTCCACTTGACGTTGTCCGCCAGCAGGCTGTCGAGGGCGAAGCTGTGTTCCAGGCCGAAACGCTCACGGGTAACCGTGTCGTTACCGGTGCGCCACTGGTACATGCCGCCCGGCAGCATGCTTTCGGGAATGGTCGGCTGGCCATTGAAGAAGGGACCGCCGTAAGCGCTTTTCAGATCGCTGTCGCGGTCATCCTTGTACTTCTCGTAAGTCAGGCCCAGGCGCGAATTGTCGTTGTAGTTCCAGCCGATTTTGGCCAGCACGTTGGTGGCGCGCACGTCTTCCGGGTTGGCGGCGGTGCGTGCCAGGCCGGTGCCATTGTTGCTGCCGTAAGATTCGGTTTCGTGACCGTCACGCTGGCTGTAATGCAGCAAGCCGTCGAACTGATCGGCACGACCGGCGACGGTGGCAGACTTGAGCCAGCTCTCATCGGCAGAGCTGTAACCGGTCTTGAGGCGCGCACCGACGTCCTGGCCCGGCTTGATGATGTCGTCCGGGCCGAGGGTGAAGTAGCTGACCGCGCCGCCGATGGCGTTGCTGCCGTAGAGCACCGAGGCCGGGCCGCGCAGGATTTCCACGCGC
>DQGF01000275.1:0-2410 GCA_003525045.1 Pseudomonas sp.
TCCGTGAATTGAGATGGAAGCTGGCGCAGCGCCGTCTCGGTCTGCTTCGAGGTATTGCCAGTCTTGCGAAGCCCTTCATCGAAATCGCCCAGCTTCTGCCGGGAGGCGTCAATGCGGGTCGAGTACTCGCGAAACGTGTCAGCGTCAATCAGTCCGGCGGCCTTGTACTTCTGCAGCTGCTCCTGCTGCTGATCGAGCTTTTCGAGCGCGGCCACGGCTGGGTTGATCTTGCCAAGAAGCGCTTGTAGGCCGTCAGCTTGAACGCCTGTCGCTGCCGCGGCTTGTCGAGTTGCCTCCGCAACCTTGTCAGTGGTGCCAACGAGCGCGTCCGACTCAGCCTGAAGTCGGCGCTGAAGTGCCGCCAAGCTACTCACCGACGACCCGGATGCATTAAGCGCCGTGGAGTTGCTGTTAACGCTGGTGGTCAGCGTCTGGTAGTAGTCGCTCGAATCAAGCGAAGCCTTGGCCATTGCCAATAACCGCGCTTTCGCCTCGTCAGTTGTCTCGGCCAACTTCTTGCCAGCACTCGACAGTTCGGAAGCAGCGACCGAAGCCTTGTCAAAGCCTGCCGAAACTCCATCCGCAGCCTTTTCAGCATTGGCGCCAGCCTGAGTAAGTTTGTCGAGATCCGTGGCGGCCTGGACGGCCTCAGAGGAATTTACCTCGAGGCCTAACTGCGCAATTGTTCCCGACATGAGTGCTCCATTACTTTGATTCGCTCATGACGAGCAAGGCCTCGACCTCCATCACCTGAAGGTCGGGAAAAATCTCTTTGAGTCGCTTTTTGCATGTGCCAAGAAAGCCGGCGACATGCCTGAGTGCTGTGTAATCAAGGCCGGAGGCCCCGCCTGCTCCCGTGCGCCACTGACTAGACATCGCATTGAAAAGCGTGAAGGACTGCCAGTTGTCCGGCAGCACTTCGCACTCTTCTTCTTCAACGTCTGCCAGTGACATACCAAAAGCAGCCAGATCCTCTTCTGAAGGACCTGGCTCATACATCAGGCGAGCGACCTTGATTAGTTTCCCAGGCGGACCGAGGAGAAGGCTTTCTGGTAGGCCTCCACAATCGCTTCGCCTGCGCCGGCGGAAGTTTCCACCAATGCTCGAATCGACTCAGGACTCAACTTGTCGTCGAAGCCCCAGCCGGTGACCAGCTCCCCTACCTGTTCAATCTGGCGGTCGATGTGCGAGTCGGTGATCTCCACCAGGGTCAGCTCGTCACCCTTGGCCTTGAATCGCTCCTGATCTTCCTTGACGCCCTCCTGCCAGCCCGCGAACAGTGCCGCAAGCTCCTTGCGATCCCGATACTTGAACTCGAACGGAACCTTGATGGTGGCACCGCCAACACGAGGAATATCCACATCTGCCTTGAAGGTCGGGTTTTGGGCAATCTTGAACTTCGCCATGGGGATTCCTTAAGAGGCGTAGCGGGTGATTGGGGCCTGCAAGGCGAGCGTGATGGTCCGAGTCAGCAGCGCGCTGCGCGCCACGACGGGTTGCGCCGACCACGAGGTATAAGCTCCGTAGAAGATGGTGTCGTTACCGGGCAGGTTGAGGCGTGCAGCCTGGATTTCACCACCAGCGTCAGCTGCCTGAACGATTGGCACGTAAGCCAGGGCCGGGTCATCCGCAACTGTGATGGTCAATCGGGCCGCCGCTTTGTCGAGCGGGATCTCGCGACCCTGAGCATCCTCAAGGAACGCGACGCCCAGGTAGTTTTGATCACCGCCAGACGGTGCCAAGTCAGTGATCTGAGGAATCAACACCCAGGTCAGCACTTTTTTCAGCGACCCAATGCCGCCCAATGCGGGGAAAAGCTGCAGGTTGGTGGTGTTGATGCCTTCGAGAGTGATTGCAGTAGCAGTCGCTGCTTTCACCCGGGCGACACGGCCATTCAGGGAAGTCCAGCCGGAGCTGATCAGGACGATATCGCCTACGACCAGTGTTGCGGCGGTGACGGTGGCGATGGCCTCGGTTGCGTTGCTGAGTGCGGTGACTGCAAGTGGTGCAGCGTAGGTCGCGGCGTGCTGGAACGTGCCGCCGTTAGGTATTTTGAATCCCATGGGTTTTCCTCTTTGCAGACGTGAAAAAACCCGCTCAATGGCGGGTTTCAGGGTTTGCCCAACGGGCGAATTAGAAAGTGTCGGCGCGGTACTCAAAGCGGCACGGCAACGAAAACGCTGTGTCGTCCTGCTGTTCAGGTCCGGGCTCCAGCGGCGTCATCACAAGCACGGTGAAGCCATCGCGCGTCAGTGCATGATTAATTGGGTACAGAGACGAAAGTTCGTCCAACAGAGTCTCGGCCGCGCCGGGCCCTTTGCCTGGAGGGGTAACGATGGTGACCTGGAACAGCCCCGTGTACAGCTTGTGGTCGCCGCCAAGAGTATTGCTAGCCGTTGTGCCTGGAAGC
>DQGF01000275.1:2707-3529 GCA_003525045.1 Pseudomonas sp.
CTGGCCGTGGTGCCTGGAAGCGTGAACGCTCTCAGGTAGGTCTCGCCGGTCGCCGGAGTGAAGCTGACATTCTGATAGGCGATTCGCAGCGGGGTTGTCCTTGCATCAGCCCATGCCTTTAGCCGTGACTCGAAGAGCGAGCGAACGATCCGATGACTCATATTTTGTTCGCCTCGACCGCTTCCAGAACGATTTGCTGGAACTCAGATACGGTCGTGCCAACCATGCCGGAGGGTGCTTGCGTTGAGTGTCCATATTCAAGAGGGATCGCGTAGGGAAGGTTGTTCACCAGATACGCCGTCTCGCCGATTTTCAGGGATTGAATGCCTGCACGGATGACGCTGAGCGTCTTGTTGCCACTTGGATCAACCGCGTCTACTTCCCCGCTTGCCGGGCTTCCGGCCTGAAACTGCCAGTTGGCCCTGAACCGACCGCCTATATAACCTTTACCAGCGACCAGCCCGTTGACGTTGAAGTTCTGTACGCGCTCGGTCTTGGTCAGTGGCTTTGCGTATTTTACGCTCTTCTTGAGGCGTCCAGACTTGGTGTAGTTGCTTGGCGTGAGAGAGATCACGACATTACGCACATCCACATTCGCGTCATACGCATCTGCTTCCGCCTTGTTCGCAGCGCGATGCTTAACGTTGGCGTCCCAGCGATCAGGATCGCCAACAGGNNACGCTGAGCGTCTTGTTGCCACTCGGATCGATGTCATCAATCTCGTCACTGGGCGGGCTTCCGACTTGGAACTGCCAGTTAGCCCGGAATCGACCACCTATATAGCCTTGCCCAGCAACTAGTCCATTCACATAGAAGTTCTGG
>DQGF01000322.1 GCA_003525045.1 Pseudomonas sp.
CCGAGCGCGATCTTGACCAGTTCGATCGAGACGAAGGTGGTCGAATTGCCGGGGCCGCCGCCGGTCACCACGAACGGCTCGGTGTAGATCATGAAGCTGTCCATGAACCGCAGCATCACCGCGATCAGCAGCACACTCTTGAGCTTGGGCAACTGGATGTGTCGGAACACCGCCCAGGCCGATGCCCGATCGATCCGCGCCGCCTGGTAGTACACATCCGGAATCGCCCGCAGGCCGGAGAAGCACAACAATGCCACCAACGACGTCCAGTGCCACACGTCCATCACCAGCACCGTGATCCAGGCGTCCATGGTGTTCGCCGCATAGTTGTAGCTGATGCCCATGGCATTGAGGCTCGAACCGAGCAGGCCGATATCCGCCCGGCCGAAAATCTGCCAGATGGTGCCGACCACGTTCCACGGGATCAGCAGCGGAATCGCCAGAATGATCAGCACCAGCGACGACCAGCGGCCCTTGGTCGGCATGGTCAGGGCGATGGCGATGCCCAGCGGGATTTCGATCAGCAGCACACACCCGGAGTAGATGAACTGGCGCAGCAGCGAGTCGTGCAGACGCGGATCGAGCAACACCTGCCGGTACCAGTCGGCGCCGACGAAGTAGCGGCTGGACTGGTCGAAGATGTCTTGCACCGAGTAGTTGACCACGGTCATCATCGGGATCACCGCACTGAACGCCACCAGCAAAAACACCGGTAACACCAACCACCAGGCCTTGTTGTTGTACACCTTGTTCATGGCTGTGCCTCCAGCAGATAGTCGTCCGCATACACCATCAACCATTGCGCCGGAAAACTGATGTACGCCGTACCTTCGGGCACCGGTTTGTCTTCGGCCAGGCGCACCTTCAGCGGCGCACCGTCGAGATTCAGGGTCATGATCTTGTAGGTACCCAGGTCTTCGACGTGTACGACCTGGGCCTGCATCGCGTCATCAAAGGGTTCGTCCCACACATGGATGAACTCCGGACGGATACCGACCTTCAGGGTTTGCCACTCGGATTCGGCGATGCGTTTCTGCTGCGCTTCGGACAACGGTAAATGGGTCGACGCGAAACCGACGCCGCCCGGTTGCGGTTGTACCTCGATCAGGTTCATGCCCGGACTGCCGATGAAATAGCCGACAAAGGTGTGGCTCGGTCGCTCGAACAATTCCCGCGGCGTACCGAACTGCACGATCTGCCCGCCGTACATCACCGCAATCTTGTCGGCAAAGGTCGAGGCCTCCAGTTGATCGTGGGTCACGTAGACCATGGTGATGTTGAATTGCTCATGGATCTGCTTGAGCTTGCGCCGCAGTTTCCACTTCAGGTGCGGGTCGATCACCGTCAGCGGCTCGTCGAAGAGGATGGCCGACACGTCATCGCGCACCAGCCCGCGGCCCATTGAGACTTTTTGCTTTTCATCGGCAGTGAGGTTGCGTGCCTTCTTGCTCAACAGCGCCTGGAGGTCGAGGACTTCGGCAATTTCCTGCACCTTGCTGTGAATTTTCGCTTCAGCCATGCCTTGATTGCGCAGCGGGAAGGCCAGGTTGTCGAACACCGTCATGGTGTCGTAGACCACCGGAAACTGGAAAACCTGGGCGATATTGCGCTTCTCCGGGGTCAGCTCGTTGACCACTTTGCTGTCGAACAGCACCTGGCCCTGGGACGGACTGAGCAGGCCGGAAATGATGTTGAGCAAGGTCGACTTGCCGCAGCCCGAAGGCCCGAGCAAGGCGTAGGCACCGCCCTGTTCCCAGACATGGTCCATCTCGCGGATCGCATAATCGTCAGGGCCGGTCGGCGTGCGGGCGTAGCTGTGGGCGAGGTTCTGCAAGCGGATTTCGGCCATCAGGCAACCCTCGCGATACGGCGACCGGGCGCCTGGACCAGCCGCCCCTGGGGATCGAACACAAACAGTTTATGGGTCGGTATATAGACACGAATGGGCGCATCGACGTCGTATTCATGGACGCCAGGCAAGTGCAGCACCAGCAGGAAATGCTCGTTGCGCACGTGCAGGAAGGTTTCCGAACCGCTGATCTCCGCCACCTCGACGGTCACTGCCAGTTCCAGATCGTCATCGTTGCTTGGCACCAGCGAAAGGTGGCTGGGCCGCACGCCGAAGCGGAACTCGCCCTCACCCACTGGCCGCAGGTCCACGTTCAACGGAAAGTGCACGAAGTTGGCGAAACTCACTTCGTTGCCGGCGATCCGCCCAGGCATCAGGTTGATCGGCGGCTCGGAGAACAGCTCAGCCGCCAGCACCGTTTGTGGCTGGTGATAGACCTCGGAAGACTGACCGCTCTGGATCACCCGGCCTTCATGAAGAATGGTCGTGGTGCCGCCCAGGGCGAGGGCTTCATTGGGCTCGGTGGTGGCGTAGATGGCGATGGTGTGGTGCGCCTTGAACAGCTCGCGCATTTCCTGGCGCAGTTCTTCGCGCAACTTGTAGTCGAGGTTGACCAGCGGCTCGTCGAACAAGATCAGCTCGGCGTCCTTGACCAGCGCCCGGGCCATGGCCGTGCGCTGTTGCTGACCCCCGGAGAGTTCCAGCGGATAGCGCTGGAGGAATTTTTCGATGCGCAGCATCTTCGCGGTTTCCAGCACCTTGCTCTGGATCAGCTCGTTGGAAGCGCCACCCTGGCGCAACGGCGAAGCAATGTTCTCGAACACCGTCATGGTCGGGTAATTGATGAACTGCTGATACACCATCGACACATTGCGCAGCCGCACCGGGCGTTGGGTGACGTCGACGCCATTCATCAGGATGCGGCCGCTGTCGGGCTTGTCCAGGCCTGCCATCAGGCGCATGAGACTGGTTTTGCCGGAAAGGGTGCGGCCAAGCAAAACGTTGAAGGATCCAGCTTCGAAACTCAGGCACGCATCGTCGATCCAGGTCTGGCCCTCGACGGTGCGGCTGACGTGCTCCAGGGTTAATGACATGGCTCGGCCTTTTTATTATTGGAGTCAAGCGACCGAAACTACAGAGCGACATTCGTGCCAGAAAATGCAAGGCGTTGATCTGGCTTGAAAATCGGTGAAACTGAGGGAAAACCGCTTTCGTTGCTGAACAGAAATGAACAACCGCGACTGAACAATTGAACAACCCATCGGTTGACAATGAACAATAGTGAACAACACTCTACAGACCGTTTCGCGCGCCCTCGCGCCCTGTAGGAGCCAGGCTTGCCG
>DQGF01000110.1:0-3135 GCA_003525045.1 Pseudomonas sp.
TGTTGATCTTGTGCGCGCCGGTGTGGTTCAGCTCTTCGCGTTTCAGATAAATCTTCGCACCGCCGCAGAACTCGGTCAGACGCTCAGCGAAGTACAGTGGGCTTGGACGACCGACGTAGTCGCGCTGGAAGTAGGCCAATTGCTCTATGAATGCAGGATCTTCCTTGGCCAGTTCGTATTCGCGGGCCAGGTCTAGGATCAACGGCATCAGGGTTTCGGCGACGTAGCGGCCGCCGAACGCGCCGAACAGGCCGTTGGCGTCGGGGCCGTTGCGCAGATTAGTCTGGGTCATGGGTCGCTCCAGTTGAATGCGTGGGATGACAATGGGGTCCACTCTACCCCTGACGTCTTAAGCTGAAAACCGATAAGATCGCCACAACCTGTCAGGAAAACTCACAGATCCCATGAGCCATGACCTTCCCCCGCTGAATGCCCTTCGCGCCTTTGAAGCCACTGCCCGCCTGAACAGCGTCAGTCAGGCCGCCGAGCAGCTGCACGTCACCCATGGTGCGGTCAGCCGGCAGTTGAAGGTGCTCGAAGAACACCTCGGCGTGAGCCTGTTCATCAAGGAAGGCCGCGGCCTTAAACTCACAGATGCCGGGGTGCGTCTACGCGATGCCAGCGGTGAAGCCTTCGAGCGCTTGCGCACAGTCTGTGCCGAGCTGACTCAAAGTACCGCCGATGCGCCATTCGTGCTCGGCTGCTCGGGAAGTCTGCTGGCGCGCTGGTTTATTCCGCGCCTGGGGCGGCTGAATGCTGACCTGCCGGACCTGCGCCTGCACCTGTCGGCCGGAGAAGGCGATCTCGATCCGCGTCGGCCGGGGCTCGATGCCTTGCTGGTGTTCGCAGAGCCGCCTTGGCCGGCGGATATGCAGGTCTACGAATTGGCAAGCGAACGGATCGGCCCGGTCATGAGCCCGCGCTTCGCCGGCTACGAAAGGTTGCAGGGAACACCGACTACAGCGTTGCAGAACGAGCCATTGCTGCACACTACTTCCCGCCCACAGGCCTGGCCGAGTTGGGCGCAGCAAAGCGGACTCGACGCCAAGGCGTTGAAGTACGGTCAGGGTTTCGAGCATTTGTATTATTTGCTGGAAGCAGCGGTAGCGGGTCTGGGCGTGGCGATTGCGCCTGAACCGCTGGTGACCGAGGACTTGAAGGCCGGACGCCTGGTTGCGCCCTGGGGCTTCAGTGAAACCCCGGCGCAACTGGCGTTATGGCTACCCAAGCGCGCCGCGGACGGGCGCGCTCGGCAATTGGCGCAGTGGCTCAAGAATGAACTGCGCCAGACAGATCATTCCCCGCGTTTGAACAGCAGATAAGCCGCAAGCAGCCCCAACGCACCCACAGCGACACCCGCTGTAGTCCAAGGGTGTTCCTGGGCGTAGTCACGCGTGGCAATCCCGGTTTCGCGGGTTTTGACTTTGACTTCTTCATACGCATCGCTGAGCAGATGGCGCGAATGCTTCAGCGCGTTCTCGGCGTTGCTTTTCAACACTTTAAGGGTTTTACGCGACTCGTCCGAGGCGTCGTCCTTAAGGCTCTCCAGAGATTTGAGCAAACTCTCGATCTCGGCTTCCATGCTTTGCAATGAGGCTTTACGTAAAGAGGTGGTGGCCATGGTGGCTCTCCTGCATTGGTTGAGTTGCGTGTGTTGGTTGGGACTTCAGGGGTTCGAGAAAGTGCAGTAAATCTGAACTTCAGTGTCGGATTGGTCGACAGAAGTAATAAGAAAAATCACTGCTAGGCTGTATTTCACACCCTGAGGAGAACGCTATGACAGACCATCACACCTACAAGAAAGTCGAGCTGGTCGGTTCGTCCGCCAGCAGCATTGAAGACGCCATCAATAACGCCTTGGCCGAAGCCAATAAAAGTCTCAAGTACATGGAATGGTTCGAGGTGACCGAAACCCGCGGGCATATCAAGGACGGCAAGGCGGCACATTTCCAGGTGACGCTCAAGGTCGGGTTCCGGATTGCCAGCAGCTGAGTTTGAGCTTGTCTTCTGAACTGGCTCGCTGGCCGAGTGCCATAGGGAATGGCAATACGCTACACAAGAACATCCGGCTGGTAGCCGGGTGCCCCCTATTGATCCGACCAGAGATTGCGACAGATGAGAAAGTTTATTTTGGCGGTAGGTTTGTTGAGCCTTGCGAGTGCTGCCTTTGCTCAGGGCAAGTCGTGCGAAGAGCTGAAAGCCGAGATCGCGGCGAAACTGGATGCCAAGGGCGTTTCTGGTTATTCACTGGAAATCGTCGACAAAGGCACCGCTGCTGATGGGAAAGTCGTCGGCACTTGTGAAAAGGGCAGCAAGGAAATCGTCTACAAGAGGTAGGCTGATGCCTGCGAATAATCAAAAAGCCGACGCCATGACGTCGGCTTTTTTGTGCGCGCAGCTCGTGTGTCAGCTCTTCATCACCTGCGCCAGCAGCTCATAGGAATGTACCCGATCGGCATGTTCGTAGAGGTCACAGGTGAAGATCAGCTCGTCCGCCTGGGTCTGCTCGATCAGCACTTCGAGTTTGGCGCGGATCTTCTGCGGGCTGCCGACCATGGCCAGTCCAAGGAAATCACCGACCGCTGCTTTCTCATGAGGTAGCCACAGGCCGTCCATGGTTTCCACCGGGGGGCGTTGTACCAGGCTCTGTCCACGCATCAACGCAAGAATTCGCTGGTAGACCGAAGTCGCCAGATACTCGGCCTGCTCGTCGGTGTCAGCGGCTACCAGTGGTACGCCGAGCATCACGTAGGGTTTGTCCAGTACCGCGGAAGGCTTGAAGTGATTACGGTAGACGCGAATCGCTTCATGCATGAAGCGCGGTGCGAAATGGGAAGCAAAGGCGTAGGGCAAACCGCGCTCGCCGGCCAGTTGGGCACTGAACAGACTCGAACCCAGCAACCAGACCGGTACGTTGGTACCGGTGCCCGGCATGGCGATAATCCGCTGGTCCGGGGTGCGAGGGCCAAGGTAGCGCATCAGTTCGGTCACGTCTTCCGGGAATTCGTCAGCGCTGCCGGAGCGTTCCCGGCGCAACGCGCGGGCAGTCATTTGATCGGAACCGGGCGCACGGCCCAGGCCCAGATCGATCCGGCCGGGGTACAGACTTTCCAGCGTGCCGAACTGCTCGGCGAT
>DQGF01000110.1:3466-6965 GCA_003525045.1 Pseudomonas sp.
TGGTTGGGCAGCATCACGCCGCCCGAACCGACACGAATGGTCGAAGTGCCACCCGCCAGGTAACCCAGCAGTACCGAGGTCGCCGAACTGGCAATGCCATCCATATTGTGGTGCTCGGCGACCCAGAAACGGTTATAGCCGAACTTCTCGACGTGCTGCGCCAGGTCCAGGGAATTGCGCAGCGACTGGGCCGCGCTGCCGTTTTCTCTCACGGGAACCAGATCGAGAGTCGAGAACTTGATATCGGACAGTGGTTTCATAAGCCTGCTTCTCCAATTGAGGGCGCAGGTTTTTTCTTGCAAACGAAAACCTGCCGAATCCATAAGCGTGTTTCATGCAATGAGGGCATATACCCGAGTTTCAATAGCACGGGCGAAATTCCTGCAAAATGAGGCATCAATTAGAATGCGGTGAACTTTGCGCCACCGTCTATCCTCAGAACCCTAGCAACCGAAAACCACGAAGGCGCGACGGTTCGCGCCGGATCTTGAGGAGGCAGACATGGCTATCACAAAGAAAGCATCGGCTCATTGGGAAGGTGATCTGAAAACCGGCATCGGCTCGATTTCCACGGAAACCGGTGTACTCAGAGAAGCGCCCTACGGCTTCAAGGCGCGTTTCGAGGGCGGCAAGGGCACCAATCCGGAAGAGCTGATCGGTGCGGCACACGCGGGCTGTTTTTCCATGGCGTTTTCAATGATTCTCGGCGACGCCGGTCTCAAGGCTGACAGCATCGATACCAATGCCGAAGTCACTCTGGACCAGGTGGAAGGTGGTTTCGCGATCACGGCGGTGAAACTGATCCTCAAGGCGAAAATCCCCGGGGCGAGTCAGGCGCAGTTCGAAGAGTTGAGCAACAAGGCCAAAGAAGGCTGCCCGGTTTCCAAAGTGCTGAATGCGAAGATCAGCCTGGATGCGACTCTGGTCAGCTAGATTTTGGTTGGCGCGATAAAAAAATCGCAGCCTTTCGCAGCTCCTGCATGGATCGAATGACCCTGAGGAGTTCCGAAGGTTGCGATCTTTTTTGCGCTGAAACAAAACCTGACTGGCATAACTGTGGTCGAATAAATGACAGCAGCTGAAACGCATCTCAGTGCGCGCTGCCTCAAAGGAGCTTCAACCATGAAACGTTTTGCCTTGGCGGTTATCTGTTGCGCGCTGGCCACATCGGCCCTCGCGGCACCGAAATCGTGTGAAGAACTCAAGGCCGAGATCGAGGCCAAGATCCAGGCCAATAACGTCTCGTCCTACACCCTGGAAATCGTCACCAACGATGAAGTGCACGATCAGAACATGGTCGTTGGCACCTGCGAAAACGGCACCAAAAAGATCATCTACCAGAAGAACGACCGCTGATTAGCCTCACATAAGGCAGTAAGACTCTCGATCTTCAGCGACGATTTCACGCTTGGCGTTGTACAGGCGGGCGCCTGGAGTGAAGGCAATCGAACGGCCTTCCAGCACATAACGCTGACCGGCTTCGAAATGATCGTAGTTGATGGTCAGGTAGCACAACCGTTCCGTGGGACCGCTCATCATACTCAAGCCCCCGCCCCCTCCGGGCACTTCGAAGTCGAATCGAACGATCAGCTCATGGCTACCGGGGGTGACCTGGAAAAAACGCCCGTCTTGTAATCGCTGCTTGTCCAATCGTTCGGCCATCAGCAACTTGTCGTTGGGGAATGGCGTAGAAAACTCGACCCAGGCCATCTGCGGATTAACCGCCGGCAACGGGCTCTGGCAGCCGGCAACGACACTTGCAGCCAGTAATAGCATTGACCTGCGCATGATCAGTTTCCCGATAATGGGGTCCTTCAGGATAACGCCGATCAGGTGCGTTGGCAGCCTGCCGGTATGCCTTGGCCAATCACTTTTCGCTGTTGATCATAGAGCTTTGCCCACGGCCGGAAACCGATATTCCCGGCTTGCAGCTGATACCGCTCGCCGGCGTTGAAGTCCTTGAATTTCACGTTCAACTGACAGTCACGCCATAGCGGCTCGGCATCGGGACCGATGTTGGTTGGCTGGACCGCGAACTGGTAACGCACCGTCAGCTCATGGCTGCCGGGATGAACCTCGAAATAGCGCTTGTCGGCGGAGGCCTTGTCATCGACTTCCAGCGCTTGAAGCGCGGTGTCTTCTTGTTGCGAATCCAGGTCGATCCACGCTTGGGCCGGATCATGGTGAGGTAATCCGAATCCGGCACAACCTGTCAGCAGCAACAGGCTTCCTGTCAGCATCAACGTGCGCATAGCGGAGCTCCAGTCAGGCGGGATAGTCTTGCGGGCAGACTTTCCAGGGATGATTCATTTTGAGCAGGCCACTTCCAAGCCTTGGGTTACTTGATCGCGTTTTACGCATTTTGTTTCCGGGTGTGTTGTTTTTGTTACTCAACGGTTGCGCCGGCGTCAGCTATTACGGCCAATTGGCCAGTGGTCAATTGCAATTGCTGCGAGCCCGTGAGCCGGTTTCCAGGGTGATTGCCGATCCCGCTCGCGATCAGCAATTGCGCGCGCAACTGACTCAATCTCAAAAGGCCCGGACGTTCGCCAGCCAACAGCTGCATCTGCCGGACAATCAGAGCTATCGTCTTTACGCCGACATTGGCCGGCCATTCGTCGTCTGGAATGTGTTTGC
The DNA here is from genome assembly GCA_003525045.1 of Pseudomonas sp. Lineage (GTDB taxonomy): Bacteria > Pseudomonadota > Gammaproteobacteria > Pseudomonadales > Pseudomonadaceae > Aquipseudomonas. Next base: position 6,104 of record DQGF01000110.1, read on the forward strand.
TACGCCGGAGTTTTCCCTGACGCCGCTGAACCATTGTTTCCCCATCGCCGGTTGCGTCTCCTATCGCGGGTACTACAGCCAGAGCGCGGCCCGTGGTGAAGCGGCGTTGCAGCGCCTGCAAGGTATGGACGTGTCGATCGGCGGTGTCGAGGCCTATTCGACGCTCGGCTGGTTCAACGATCCGATCATCAGTTCGATGATGGGTTGGGGCGACGAACGGCTGGCGACGTTGATCTTCCACGAACTGGCGCATCAGCGCTTTTATGTGAAGGACGACACCGAGTTCAACGAGTCTTTCGCCTCGTTCGTCGAACAGGAAGGCACTCGCCAGTGGCGCACATTCCGCGGCCTGGCGCCGGAGGACGGCGTGCAGGCGCAGCGGCGCGAGCAATTCATGCAGCTGGTTCTGGATACTCGAACGCGGCTGGAATGGCTATACGCCCTGCCGCTGCCCGCCGAGCAGAAGCGTCAACGCAAAGCAGCAACGTTCGAGCGCTTGCGAAGTGAATACCGATTGCTGCGGGACAGCCAATGGGCTGGGGACAAACGCTACGACGTCTGGATCAATGCGCCGATGAACAATGCCCGGTTATTACCGTTTGGGTTGTATGGCCAATGGGTGCCGGCGTTTGAGGCGTTGTTCCGGCAGGTGGGTGGGGATTGGGTGAAGTTTTATGCGCAGGTGGAAAAGCTTGGTGCATTGCCGGTCGGTGAACGCAAGGCGGCGCTAAGAAGGCTGGAAGGATCAGCGAGTCTCGGTGACTGAACCGGACTCTTCGCGGGCAAGCCTCGCTCCTACAGCAGCCGGGTTACGCCACAAAATTTGTGGTCTACACAAATCTTGTAGGAGCGAGGCTTGCCC
>DQGF01000544.1:0-4000 GCA_003525045.1 Pseudomonas sp.
CAACTACTGGCTCACCGGCCGCAGTTGCAGCGAATACGGCGATGCGTCGGGCACCGGCTATTTCAACGTGCGCACCCGCCAGTGGGATTTGCAGCTGCTGCACGACATCGATCCCACCGGACGCCTGCAAGCCGCGCTGCCCGAGCTGATCGACGCCCACCAGGCGGTCGGGACCCTGCTGCCGGGCATCGCCGAGCACTTGGGCATCAACCCGCAGGCGCTGGTGTCCAGCGGCGGTGGCGACAACATGATGGGTGCCATCGGCACCGGCAACATCAGGCCCGGCGCAATCACCATGAGCCTCGGTTCCTCGGGGACGGTCTACGCCTATTCCGACCAGCCGAACGTCAGTCCGGACGCGTCGGTCGCGACTTTCTGTTCATCCAGCGGTGGCTGGCTGCCGCTGATCTGCACCATGAACCTGACCAATGCCACCGGGGTGATTCGCGAGTTGTTCGAGCTGGATATCGAGCACTTCAACGAACTCGTCGCGCAAGCGCCGATCGGTGCCGAAGGCGTGTGCATGCTGCCGTTTCTCAATGGTGAACGGGTGCCTGCCCTGCCCCATGCCACTGGCAGCCTGCTGGGGCTGACCATGACCAACCTGACGCAGGCCAACCTGTGTCGCGCCGTGGTAGAGGGCACGACCTTCGGTTTGCGTTATGGACTGGACCTGTTGCGCCGCAATGGCTTGCAAAGCCGCAGCATCTGCCTGATCGGCGGCGGCTCGAAAAGCCCGGTGTGGCGGCAGATGGTCGCGGACATCATGAACACGCCCGTGATCTGCACCGAACAAAGCGAAGCCGCGGCGCTCGGCGCAGCGATTCAGGCGGCGTGGTGCACGTCCTGGGCAAACGGTCATGAACACAGCCTGGCGGACTTGTGCGAGCGTTGCGTGAAGCTCGATCTGGCCAGCGAAACCCTGCCGATCGCAGAAAATGTCGCAGCCTGTCAACAGGCTTATGAACGCTATCAACAACATGTCGCAACCCTTTAAAGAGCGAACAACTATGTATCTGGTGTGTGGCGAAGCGCTGTTCGATTTCTTCAGCGAAGACGATGTCAGTGGCCTGGCTTCAACTGTGAATTTCAAGGCAATTGCCGGTGGCTCGCCGTTCAATGTGGCGGTGGGATTACGTCGGTTGGGTGTGGCGTCGGCGCTGTTCGCCGGGTTATCGAGCGACTACCTCGGCCGGCGCTTGCAGCAGGTACTGCAGGATGAAGGCGTAAGCCCGGATTACCTGGTGGAATTTTCTGCACCGACCACCCTGGCCATGATTGCCGTCGGCGCCGATGGCTCGCCCCACTACAGCTTTCGCGGTGAGGGTTGCGCGGATCGGCAGCTGAAGCCGGAGCATCTACCGGCGCTGGGCCCTGAAGTACGCGGGCTGCACATCGGCTCGTTCTCGCTGGTGGTGCAGCCGATCGCCGATACTTTGCGGGCGTTGGTACGCCGGGAAAGCGGTCAACGCTTGATCAGTCTTGATCCGAACGTGCGCCTGAACCCAGAACCGAATATCGAGCTGTGGCGGTCGCGGATTGCCGAGCTGGTTGAGCATGCAGATCTGATCAAGGTCAGCAACGAAGACTTGAGCCTGCTGTATCCCGAGCAGGATCCGCAGCGGGTGATCGAAGGCTGGTTGGAACATCGTTGTCAGTTGGTGTTTCTGACGCGTGGTGGTGAGGGCGCGACGGTGTTCAGCAAGCACCACGGTTCGTGGTCGGTGCCGGCATGTTCGGTGAAGATGGCCGATACGGTGGGGGCTGGCGATACGTTCCAGGCGGCTTTGATCGCCTGGCTGACGGAGCGGCAATTGGATTCGGTCGAAGGCGTGCAGCGACTGAGCCACGAGCAGATTGACGAAATGCTCAGGTTTGCGGTGCAGGCCGCGGCGCTGACGTGCAGCAAGATTGGGCCGGATCTACCCTATCGTCATCAATTAGAAATGTGCTGAAGCTGATGGCCCCTTCGCGGGCAGGCCCGCTCCCACATGGATCCTTGTCGAACACAAAACCTGTGTCTACTGAAAATCACCTGTGGGAGCGAGCCTGCTCGCGAAGGCGGCCCACTTCACACCACCTGCTGGTCAAGCAAAGGAAACAGCCGACAGGTGGCATTCAGGCGGGTTAACCATCTCTTAACGCCGCGGTCCAAGACTTTACTGGACCGCACGCCCTCAGATCTCTCTGACGCCCAGTGCGGCAGGTTCGACGCTACGTCGAGCTGACTTTTCGCCTGCACTGGAGATTGTTCATGAACACGCGCACATTACTGATGACAGCCACCCTCGCCTGCACCGCGCTTACCGGTTTTGCCGGTTTTGCCCAGGCCAACGACACGTCTTCCACTCAAGTCCCGGCGTATCACTACGGTATGCCGTTGCACGTGGCCAAGGTCATCGCGCTGACCGAGCCCTCGACCCTGGAATGCGAAGTCATCACCGCTGAAATGAAGTACATCGACACGTCAGGCAAACCTGCGGCAATTACTTATCGAAAACTGTCCGACGCTTGCAGCATGCAAAACTGACCGGCAGTCCGGAGCAACAGCTCGCGGTATTCCTGTGAGGGTTCTGGCGCTGTGTTCCAGCGCTATCCCTCACTGCCGCGTCTTGCCATAGCGTTATTGCTTGCCGTGATGGTCGAACTGGCGCTTGGTCTGGCTTTTATCCAGACCAGGCGCGTGTCGGAGGAGTTCGAAACCGAGGGTTAAAGTGCTTTTCTGTCAGGATGCAGAGTCTGGATATCGGCCCTGTTTTGCATGTCGGAGCGCAATTCAGCAATCAGGTCATTGATTTCCCTGCAGCCATTCAGCTGTTTGGCATTGATTCCGGACACCATCAGATCGAGGTGATCGGTTTTACGATCGGAATACACCTTTACGGTCATCGACAGATCCGGCGAAAGCGTGCATTGACATCGTTTCGGAAGAAAACTGCTTTCAATAATGTTTCGAAGTTCCAAGGCAGAAAGAAACATGGCGACCCTCTCCTTAATTTAAGACTTCCAATCAAAAAATCAACGTCGATCAGTGCCCAATCCCCCGCTCCTTGCAGGCTTTACCGCGTCCTCATCTGACCGGTTTCCGGTGTGATCGCTGACTCAAATAAAAGACCGGTCAGCTCAAGATCAGCTACAGCATAAAACATGCCGCGAATTTCGCCGTGCAGCTCATCGGTAAATCAATGATATAGGTGCATTGGCAACTGACTGTCTCATGCAAGTTGCAAGCTAGACCGATTGCGGTCCTGCAATTTGCACACATCCCTCGGCGCGTTTGCATGAGCCGCCCACGGCAGTAAAAATGTAATGACCCTGATTCAGTATCCGCCGACCTCACACACACGCAAGAACGCATCGGGGGTTCTTTGACCTATATCAGTACCGTCGGGCTGATAGTTATCGACTGGAAAAATTCATTGGCCAGATGAGCCCGCTGTCGACCTGACCCTCCTTTACACCAGGACGCCGCTCAATGCCGCGCGCTCGGCCACATCGCGCATACTGTCGAAATTGATATTGGCCCCTGAATCGGGCGCTGATGGCAAGTTGATGGCCAACTTCCGTCGGTCTCTGTAGATTGGCAATTGTGCTCATATCCAAAGGAAGGAAACCATGAAGTCTGTCGCCCTGCCCCTCATTGCCCTGATCGCCTTTGCCGGCTACACCGTTTCGGTGATGCTGCAGGCTGAGCAGTCGTTGATCGATTTCGGCATCAGCCTGATGTCGCGGCCCGATACTGCGCAGGTGGTGATTGATCTTTACCTGCTGGCAACTCTGGCTGGGGTCTGGATGTACAGCGATGCGCGCAAGCGTGGACAGTCCGGATTGGCGGTGGCACCTTATCTTCTGATTACCGCAGTTTTTGTTTCCATTGGGCCGTTGTTGTACTTGGTGGTGCGTGGGCTGCAGGATCGGAAAAAAGTCGCTATCGCCCATAAAAAGGTCTGATCCGGGCTCTGTGGTGCTAATGAGATTGCCTTCGCGAGCAAGCCCGCTC
>DQGF01000544.1:4272-6244 GCA_003525045.1 Pseudomonas sp.
CCGCTCCCACAGTTGACCGAGTTATCCTGATCAACGCGGTCAACTGTGGGAGCGGGCTTGCTCGCGAAGGCGGCGAATGAGCTTTTACTTCAAGCCGACTTTGTACAGCACCCCGTCATCCTCGTCGGTCAACACATACAAATACCCGTCCGGCCCCTGTCGCACATCGCGAATGCGCTTGTTCAGTTCACCCATCAGCCGCTCTTCGTGAACCACCTTGTCACCGTCGAACTGCAGGCGAATCAGCTCCTGAGTCACCAACGCGCCGATAAATACATTGTGCTGCCAAGGCTTGAAGCGATCGGCGTCGTAGAACGCCATACCGCTCAGCCCGGGTGATTTTTCCCAGACATGGTGGGGTGCGACGGTGCCTTCGGCGGTCTTGCCCTTGGCTTCCGGAATCGGTTGACCGGAATAGTTGATGCCGTGGGTTGCCATTGGCCAGCCGTAATTCTTGCCCCGCTCGATAATGTTGATCTCGTCGCCGCCCCGGGGGCCGTGCTCGTTTTCCCAGAGCACGCCGGTCCAGGGGTTGAGCGCCGCGCCTTGTGGATTGCGCTGGCCATAGGACCATATTTCCGGGCGTACGCCGGCCTGACCGACAAAGGGGTTGTCGTCCGGCACCTTGCCGTCGGGGTAGATCCGTACGACCTTGCCCTGCAGCTTGTCGAGGTCCTGGGCTGTCGGCCGGTCGTTGTTCTCGCCGAGGGTGATGAACAGATAGCCGTCGCGGTCGAACACCAGGCGCGAACCAAAGTGGTTGCCAACCGAGAGCTTGGGCTCCTGGCGGAAAATGACCTTGAAATCCTTGAGGGTCGTCAGATCCTCGGACAACCGTCCGCGGCCGACCGCTGTCCCGGCCTTGTCGCCCTTGCCGCCACCTTCGGCATAAGACAAATAGACCATGCGATCCTGCTTGAAGTCGGGCGACAACACCACATCCAGCAAACCGCCCTGCCCCTTGGCCCAGACTTTCGGCACGCCGTCGAGGGGCGCCGAGAGTTTGCCGTCGGCACTGACCACCCGCAGGTTGCCAGGGCGTTCGGTCACCAGCATCCCCTGGCGATCGGGTAGAAATGCCAGCGCCCAGGGATGCTCCAGTCCCTCGACGATCGGGGTGACTTCCAGGGTGCCCTGTTCGCTATTCAATTCTTGAGTGGGCGCGGCGAAAGCCGGCGCGGTGGCAGTGATCAATGCGCTGGCACAGAGTGTGGCCAGGACGGTTTTACGCAACATGCACGATTCCTTTTGTCGTCAGAATGACTGGCTGGACTTGCGTCTGCCGCTCAACGGTTGTTGGTATCCGCGTCTCGATGAGGTGGATTGGGTATGAATGTTGGCTGGCTGGGCGGAGCCGGCCGGTCCTGGGGATAGCGATTGCCAATCCCGCCGTTGTCCAGGGTCGGTGGTCGCGGCACGGGCACGGTGTTCGGCCCGCGAATGACCGGAGCGCTGGGCTGGGTGCCCTGCATGCTGTTGGGATTGGCCCGGCGAATCGGGCTGTTATAAGGATTGCTTGAATTGCCCGTCAGGCTCTGCGCCAGCAGCAATGATGAAGATGGGGACGGGTCGGCCTGGGCCAGACTGCTCAGCGCGCCACTCATTGCCAACGCAGTCATGCCAAGCATTAATCTGTTCATCGCGAGCCTCTCGACGTAAGCGTGGATAGAGTCTTCGATAGCACGCTACGCCTGGGGTTCGGATTTGTTAATCAAAACCTTCCCGGCAAGATGTAACACCCTTTGACCGCACCGCTGATCCGCCCATGAGATGCGGCCCAAAGCGGCTGAAACTTTTGCGCCAGGCTACAGGTCACCTGAACATCACTTGGGAGAAGACGACGATGGCACGGGCAATCTGGAAAGGCGCAATCAGTTTCGGGCTGGTGCATATCCCTGTCGCGCTGGTCTCGGCGACATCTTCCCAAGGGGTGGATTTCGACTGGCTCGACAGCCGCAGCATGGACCCGGTG
>DQGF01000544.1:6534-7366 GCA_003525045.1 Pseudomonas sp.
TGGCTCGACAGTCGGAGCATGGAGCCGGTCGGCTACAAGCGCGTCAACAAGGTCACCGGCAAGGAAGTCACCAAAGAAAACATTGTCAAAGGTGTCCAGTACGAAAAGGGTCGTTACGTAGTGCTCAGTGAAGAGGAGATCAAGTCGGCACATCCGCTCTCCACGCAAACCATTGATATCTTCGCCTTTGTCGACAGTGAACAGATTCCTCTGCAAAACATCGACACACCCTATTACCTTGCACCCGATAAACGCGGCGGCAAGGTGTACGCGCTATTGCGCGAAACCCTCAGCAAAACCAACAAGGTCGCCCTCGCTCACGTTGTCTTGCATACCCGCCAGCATCTGGCCGCGCTGATGCCGCTGGAATCGGCCATGGTGCTGGTGATGCTGCGCTGGCCCGCCGAAGTGCGCAGTCTTGATACGCTCGAACTGGGCAGCGAAGTCACCAGCCCGACGCTGGTCAAGGGCGAGCTGGACATGGCCAAACGGTTGGTTGAAGACATGAGCGCCGAGTGGAGCCCTGACGACTATCGCGACAGCTTCGAAGACAAGATCATGGCGCTGGTTGAGAAGAAGGCCCATGAAGGGAAGATCGAGGACGTGGAGACGGCGACTGGGGAAGAAGAGCGTAAGACTGCGGATGTTATTGATTTGACCGAATTGCTTAAACGTAGCTTGGGTGGCAAGGCAGGTAGTAAACCGGCGGCCAAGCCCAAACCGGCCAGCAAATCGACACCGGCCAAAAAAGCCACAAAGCGCTCCAGTGGCTGACCGATTACAGGGCAGCCATGAGTTATGCACTGCAAGTGCCGGCCCCTTCGCGAGCAGG
>DQGF01000544.1:7673-10867 GCA_003525045.1 Pseudomonas sp.
GCAGGCTCGCTCCCACATTTGATGTGTGTCGTTCACAGGACCCATGTGGGAGCGGGCTTGCTCGCGAAGGCGTCATCAGCCGCAACACAACATTCAGATCAGCACAAAAACCGCCAGCAACCCACCCAAAATCGCCCACTTTTCCAAGTAATAAAGTTTGCGGTTGCGCTTCTTGAGCGCCTTGCCCCGCAGGCGAATCTTGTAGATTTTGGCGAACAGGCGGTTGATGCCTCCGGTTTTATCGCCCACATCGTTCGGCGCGCCCGCCGCCGACATCACATTACGGCTGAACCAGCCATTGAACGCCGCCGCCCAGCGATATTTCATTGGCCGCTCAACGTCGCAGAACAAAATGATGCGATTTTTCTGGGTGGTGTTTTCGGCGTAATGAATGAAGGTCTCGTCGAACATCACCGCTTCACCATCGCGCCAGTAGTAGTTCTCGCCATCGACGTTGATGTAGCAACCGGCATCGTTCGGCGTGTCCAGGCCCAGGTGATATCGATAGGAACCGGCGTACGGGTCGCGGTGACGGACCAGCCTGGATCCCGGTGGCAGCTCGGCGAACATCGCCGCCTTGATCGAGTCGATGCTCTGCACCAGTTCAGTGGTGCGCGGGCACAGTTTCATGGCTGAAGGGTGGCTGTCGCCGTACCACTTCAGATAAAAGCGCTTCCAGCCCGTCTTGAAAAACGAGTTGAAGCCGACATCGTCAAACTGGTTCGAGCGCTTGATCTCACCGGCCCGGAGCAGGTCCTGGCCCTCGGCGCGAATGTCTTGCCAATGGGTCTGCAACGGACTCAAGTCAGGGAAATCAGCCGGGTTGAGATAAGGCCTGTTGGGGATTTTCGAAAACAGGTAAAGGAAGCAATTGATCGGTGCCAGAAACGACGAGTGATCACTCAGCTGGCGGCCCAATTTGTGACGAACTCGTCCGCGCAGATGAACGTAAGCGATCGATACAACGTAAATAACAGCAATGATGAGTTTCACGGAAATCGTCACACGTCAGAAGTGAACAAACTGCGTCCCCTGCAGGCCTTCCGGCCAAGGGGCTTGTGCAGCGTCTGATTTTCGGAACAGCTGTCCCGGTGGCGCGTCCCTGAGCGCATGCCGATGGTCGGCATCAAGATGAAAGATGGCATTTTAGCCACTGTTTGTAACCAGTTGTTAGCATTCAGAGGTGAAAATCTGTCCGCTGACGCTGTCAAAGCAGCCGTACGGCCTCAACGCCCTATCGTTTAAAGAGCCAGACCAGTACAATCGCCGCCAAACATTATGCGCCCCCCTTGGTTGATGACGGAATGAACACCGCCTCAGCGCACTTCGACTCGGGCCAAGCGCTTCATATGCTGCTGTCCACTTATTGCCAGATGGACCTTCCGCTTCTGACCGGGATGAATTTCCCGTGGTTCGGATATTGGAAACGGGTACTGAATCGGTACTGCCGCAACCCTCGCTACTCTGAATGCTTCGCAGGAAAAACCTTTGATCTCTACAGCTAACATCACGATGCAGTTCGGCGCCAAGCCGCTATTCGAAAACGTTTCGGTGAAATTCGGCGCGGGCAACCGCTATGGCCTGATCGGCGCCAACGGTTGCGGCAAATCGACTTTCATGAAAATCCTCGGTGGCGACCTCGAGCCGTCGGGTGGCCAGGTCATGCTCGAGCCGAACGTGCGCCTGGGTAAATTGCGCCAGGACCAGTTCGCCTACGAAGAATTCACCGTGATCGACACCGTGATCATGGGTCACGAAGAGCTTTGGAAGGTCAAGGCCGAGCGCGACCGCATCTACTCGCTGCCGGAAATGACCGAAGAAGACGGCATGGCCGTGGCCGAGCTGGAAACCGAATTCGCCGAAATGGACGGCTACACCGCCGAATCCCGTGCTGGCGAACTGCTGCTGGGCCTGGGTATCGGCATCGAGCAGCACTTCGGCCCGATGAGCGAGGTTTCCCCAGGCTGGAAATTGCGCGTATTGCTGGCGCAGGCACTGTTCTCCGATCCGGAAGTGCTGTTGCTCGACGAACCAACCAACCACCTGGACATCAACACCATCCGCTGGCTGGAAAACATTCTGACCCAGCGCTCCAGCCTGATGATCATCATCTCTCACGACCGTCACTTCCTGAACAGCGTGTGCACCCACATGGCTGACCTGGATTACGGCGAGCTGCGTCTGTTCCCGGGCAACTACGACGAGTACATGACCGTGGCGACCCAGTCCCGCGAGCAGCTGCTGTCGGATAACGCCAAGAAAAAGGCACAGATCTCGGAGCTGCAATCGTTCGTCAGCCGCTTCTCGGCCAACGCCTCGAAAGCCAAGCAGGCCACGTCCCGCGCCAAGGCGATCGACAAGATCCAACTGGCCGAGGTCAAGCCTTCGAGCCGTGTGAGCCCGTTCATCCGTTTCGAACAAACCAAGAAGCTGCACCGTCAAGCGGTCATCGTCGAGCGCATGGCCAAAGGCTTCGACGGCAAGCCGCTGTTCAAGGATTTCAGCTTCGTTGTTGAAGCTGGCGAGCGCGTGGCGATCATCGGCCCGAACGGTATCGGTAAAACCACCCTGCTGCGTACCCTGGTCAACGAATTGACCCCGGATGCCGGCACCGTGAAGTGGACCGACGCCGCGGAGCTGGGCTACTACGCCCAGGACCACGCGCACGACTTCGAAGACGACTGCAACCTGTTCGACTGGATGGGCCAATGGACCCAGGGCGGCGAGCAACTGGTTCGCGGCACCCTCGGCCGGATGCTGTTCTCCAACGACGAGATCCTCAAGTCGGTCAAGGTCATCTCCGGTGGTGAGCAAGGTCGCATGCTGTTCGGCAAGCTGATCCTGCAAAAGCCAAACGTGCTGATCATGGACGAACCGACCAACCACTTGGACATGGAATCGATCGAGGCGCTGAACCTGGCGCTGGAGAACTACCCGGGCACGCTAATCTTCGTCAGTCACGACCGTGAGTTCGTATCGTCTTTGGCCACCCGCATCATCGAGTTGAGCGCCAGCGGCGTGATCGACTTCAGCGGTACCTATGACGACTACCTGCGTAGTCAGGGTGTGGTGTTCTAAGAGCAGCTATTGGTTTCAAGCTGCAAGCTTCAAGTAAAAGCCCTGTCCTTGTGACGGGGCTTTTTGCATTCAAGGCTGAATGTTCTTCGGTGCTGAGGGCCTCTTCGCGGGCAAGC
>DQGF01000202.1:0-130 GCA_003525045.1 Pseudomonas sp.
GAACAGCTTGTGCTTCTGCCGCTGGTTGATGGCCTCCACCGCTTGCAGCAAATCGCTGGAGCAGTGCGCCTGTTCGGCGCTGTGGATCAAGGCACGCATGTCCTTGGGGAAACACGAGCCGCCGTAGCCG
>DQGF01000202.1:423-549 GCA_003525045.1 Pseudomonas sp.
GGGAAAACACGAGCCGCCATAACCGCAACCGGGGTAGATGAAGTGGTAACCGATGCGCGAGTCGGCGCCGATGCCCAGCCGCACCGATTCGATGTCGGCGCCCAGGTGTTCGGCCAGTTCGGCGAT
>DQGF01000202.1:900-1032 GCA_003525045.1 Pseudomonas sp.
GCGTACTTGGTCAGCTCCGCGCTACGCAAGTCCATGAACATGATGCGGTCGTGGTTGCGGTTGAATGGCCCATAGAGATCGCGCATTACGTCGCGTACATCGTCGCGTCCGCAGCCGATGATGATCCGGTCC
>DQGF01000202.1:1347-1618 GCA_003525045.1 Pseudomonas sp.
CGGTCCGGGCGCCGGCAATCGGCCACGGCCGAGCCTTCTTTCAAAAATTCCGGGTTGGAGACGATGTCGAACTGCAGCAGCCGACCGACCTTGAGCAAGCACTTGTCGATATGCGCGCGCAAGGCATCGCCAGTGCCTACCGGGACCGTGGACTTCTCCACCAGGATCACCGGTTGTTCGCGATGACGCGCCACGGCTTCGCCCACTGCCATCACGTAGCGCAAATCCGCCGAGCCATCGTCCCGGGAGGGGGTGCCGACGGCGATGAACA
>DQGF01000202.1:1916-3887 GCA_003525045.1 Pseudomonas sp.
GGGGGTGCCGACGGCGATGAACAGCACCTGGCCATGCTGTACCGCGAGTTTCTCTTCAGTCGTAAACTGCAGCCGTCCGGCGTCCAGTCCTTCACGCACCAGGCTGGCCAGTCCCGGTTCGAAAATGCTCACATGGCCTTGCTGCAGCAACGCGACTTTCTGCTGGTCAATGTCCATGCACACCACGTCGTGGCCGACTTCCGCCAGGACGGCGGCTTGCACCAGGCCAACGTAACCGCTACCGAATACACTGATTTTCATGGGGGGTTCCCGTCCGGATCGACACCCTTTCAGAAGTAGCAGGGTCATGTTTCAGTTCATCTATCGCTTTGTCCCTGCTTAGCTCGGCATGCCAATTGACTTTCCCGCCCATGACCGGCAGCGTACCCGCCAGTTGTTTATCTATCGTTGTGCTTTTCCTTTGGACTTTTCATTCAAGGCCGTTTCGTTTGACTGACTTACCCGCTGCTGTTGCCAATACGCCAAAAACCAATCCGCTGACCCTGTACCTGGCGCGACTGGCACCGTCCAGCCAGCTGACCATGCGCTACGTCTTGCAGGACGCGGCCGACCGCCTGGGTTTCGAAGACATGAATGTCGAGGAGATTCCCTGGCACCAATTGCAGCCTGAAGATGTGATCGCGCTGGTTGCGACATTGCGCACCGACGGCTACGCGCCAAACACCTCTTCGCTGTACGTCAACGCGGTGCGCGGGGTGATGAACGAAGCGTGGCGCATGAGCCTGATCAGTCAGGAACACTTGCTGAAGATGCGTACGGTCAAAGGCATATCCGGTACACGGCTATCCCAGGGGCGCAACCTCAGGCGCACGCTGATCCAGGAGTTGATGGCGGTCTGTGCCGCCGATCCACGGCCACAAGGCCTGCGGGATGCGGCGATCATCGGGATTTTGTACGGTTCGGGGATGCGCAAGTCGGAATCGGTGAACCTGGACCTGAGCCAGGTCGATTTCTCTGAACGCAGTCTGCGGGTCACCGCCAAGGGCAACAAGCAGCTGATCAAGTACGCACCGGCCTGGGCCTTCGCCAAACTGGATGCGTGGCTGGAGTTGCGCCGCTCGCAACTCAAGGAAGGCGAAGAGGACGATCCGTTCCTGTTCAATCGCATCCGCCGTGGCAGTCACATCACCCGCGAACGCATTACCAAGCACGCGATCTACTACATTGCCCGGCAACGGGGCGCGCAGGTCGGGGTCAAGATCATGCCCCATGATTTCCGGCGCTCGTTCATTACCCGAGTGATCGAAGAGCATGACTTGTCGATCGCCCAGAAGCTGGCCCATCACAGCAACATTCAGACGACGGCCAATTACGACGTGCGCGATGACAATGAACGGCGTCGCGCGGTTGATCGCTTCGACCTTTAAACGCCCGGATTCAGGCTTCGCTCAAGACGTGGGCATGGCCGATCGTCGAGACGTGAACCGCGCTGCCCGTGGGCGGCGCATACAAGCCGGAACTGCGCACCATCAAGGACCGGCCTGGCTGTTCGCCGCAAGTCGGCGACTGCAACTCCACCGTCAAGGTGCAGGTATTGCCGCTGAAATCGCGCTCGGTCACCACTGCACGGCAGCCGACCGGCTCTGTCGGAGTCGGCTGGATGCTGACCAGTTGCAATTGCTCGGGCCGCAGCATGATCTGCGCGCAACGGTTGTTCCTGTGGTTGTTGACCGGGATCCGCCCCAGATCACAATGGGCCCAGCCCGCTTCGATCCGGGCGGGCATGACCACCGCATCGCCGAGAAACAGCGCGGTCTGTTCGTCGTCGGGATAGCGGTAAAGGTCCAGCGGATGGCCGGATTGCACCAGCCGACCCAGACGCATCACCGCCAGCTGGTCGGCAAAGGACAACGCTTCACTCTGGTCATGGGTGACCAGAATGGTGGTGACGCCCGCGTCGGCGAGTAGCCGCGCGACCAACTTGCGCATGGCGGAGCGCAAGCCGGTATC
>DQGF01000202.1:4190-4329 GCA_003525045.1 Pseudomonas sp.
CAAAAGCCGGTATCCAGTGCCGAAAACGGTTCGTCCAGCAACATCAGGCGCGGCTGTTGTGCCAGGGCTCGCGCCAGGGCCACCCGTTGTTGCTGGCCCCCGGAAAGCTCATGGGGCCAACGCCTGGCCATGCTCGAGT
>DQGF01000202.1:4730-4889 GCA_003525045.1 Pseudomonas sp.
CGGTCATGTGCGGGAACAGGGCGCCGTCCTGGGGCACATAGCCAATCAATCGTTGATGCGCCGGCACCTCATGGGTGTTATCGACCAACGTCTGGCCATTGAGCGACAGGCGTCCCGAATCCGGAAATTCGAAGCCGGCGATCATCCGCAGCAGCGTCG
>DQGF01000202.1:5190-5405 GCA_003525045.1 Pseudomonas sp.
AGCAGCGTCGTCTTGCCCGAGCCTGAAGGGCCGACAATCACTGTGCGGCTACCCGTGGGCACCGACAGGCTGACGTTCTCCAGGGCCGTTAGCGGGCCGTAGGACTTACTGATCGAGTGCAGTTCGAGAGTGTTCATCGGCCGGCCGTTCGTCTGGATTGGTGATAAAGGATTCCCGTCAATGGAAGCGACAGCACAATCATCAACAGGGCATAG
>DQGF01000202.1:5695-6122 GCA_003525045.1 Pseudomonas sp.
CAATCATCAACAGGGCATAGGGCGCAGCGGCGGCGTAATCGATTTCGCTGGTCAGGGCCCAGAACCCGGTAGCGAGGGTGCGCGTACCGTTCGGGGCGAGCAGCAGGGTGGCCGTCAGTTCATTGGTAATCGCCAGAAACACCAGCGCGGCTCCCGCGGCAACGCCCGGTGCGGCCAGGCGCAAGGTGATCAGCCATAACGCCAGGGCGGGCGAGCGACCGAGGCTGCGGGCCATGTTTTCCAACTCGATCGGTGCCTGGGCGATACCGGCACGCAAGCTTACGAGTGCCCGGGGCAAGAACATCAGCAGATACGCCAGCAGCACCGTGATCGTGGTCTGGTAAATCGGCCGGGCGAAATGAATCGTGATAGTCACCAGGGCCAGGGCCACGACAATCCCCGGCAGCGAACTGGTGATGTAGTTGCA
>DQGF01000202.1:6430-10471 GCA_003525045.1 Pseudomonas sp.
TTCCAGGACCCGCTGCAGTCGGCCCGGCGCACGAATCGACAGCCAGGCAATCGGGATGGCGGCCAAGGTGGTCAGCACCGCGCCGGCGATGCCCAAAAGCACCGTCTGCTCCAGTGCCGGCAGCAACTCGGTCAGTTGCCAGACGTGCGTGCCGCCAGCAATCAGCCACTTACCCAGCGTGATCAACGGCACACCCAGCGCCAGCGCGCAGGTCACGATCTGCAAGGTCAGTGCGAGTGCCGCCGACCCGGTGGACAGGTGCACGATCCGCTGTTCACGAGCGCTACCCGAGCCGACGCGGGCATAGCGTGCATGGCCACGAGCGGCCGATTCGACGGTCAGCATCGCCAGGCAACACAAGGCGAGCACCCCGGCCAGCATGTTGGCGGCGGGGCCGTTGAAGGTTGACTTGAACTGATCGAAGATCGCCGTGGTAAAGGTGTCGAAGCGGATCATCGCGTACAGGCCATATTCGGCCAGCAGGTGCAGCCCCACCAGCAAGGCTCCGCCGCAGATGGCCAGGCGCAATTGCGGCAGCACCACGCGGAAAAATACCGCCCAGGGCTTGAGCCCCAGGGACTCTGCGACATCTTCAATGGTCGGGTCGATCCGGCGCAGGGACGCCGCGATCGGCAGATAAAGAAACGGGAAGTAGGCGATGACCGAGACCAGGACCCCGGCAAACAGCCCATGAATCGGTGGCACCAGGCTGACCCAGGCGTAACTGTGCACGAAGGCGGGGACCGCCAGCGGCGCGGTGGCCAGCAACGACCACCCACGCCGCCCCGGCATATCGGTACGTTCTGTGAGCCAGGCCAGGGCCACGCCGAGTACTACACACAAGGGAATCGTGATCACCACCAGCAACACGGTATTGATCAATAGCTCCCCGACCCGTGGCCGCAATATCAGGGGTACAAGGGTCGCCCAGCCGGTCTGGAAGGACACGCCGATGACGAAAGCGATCGGCAGCAGGGCCAGCAGTGACACCAGCACCGACAAACCGATCACCCACGCACCGCCACGGCCCGCAAAGAGGCCGCGGGAGCGTCGGCGCAAATTGAGCGGGATTGCCTCAGCGACACCCGCCGGTAGTGTTTCAGGCATCAATTAGAGCAGTCCTGCCTGAGTCATCAGCTCCACGGCTTTTTTACTGTCGAGTTTTGAAGCGTCGACCTTCGGCGCGTCAAGCTGCTGCAAAGGCACCAGTTTCGGGTTGGATTCGGCGTTTTTGCCCACCGCGTATTCGAACGAGTTGCCGGTCTTGAGGACGGCCTGGCCGTCTTTGCCGGTCACCCACTTGAGGAACGCCTGGGCCTGATCCTTGTGTTTGCTGGAGGCCAGGACGCCGCCACCGGAAATGCTGACAAAGGCCCCTGGATCCTGGTGTTTGAAGTAGTGCAAGGCGGTGTTCTTGCTGTTTTCACCCGTCTTGGCCTGATCGCCGAAGCGGTAATAGTGGTAGATCACGCCGCTATCGATCTGGCCAGCATTGACCGCCTTGAGCACGGCGCTGTTGCCCCGGTACGCGGTAAAGTTGCTTTTCATCCCTTTCAACCACTCGAGGGTCGCGGCTTCGCCCTTGAGTTCCAGCACGGCGGCGACGATCGCCTGGAAGTCGGCACCGGCCGGCGAAGCGCCCCAGCGGCCTTTCCAGTTCGGACCGGCGAGGTCCATCAGCGACTTGGGTAGCTCGGCTTCCGACAGCTTGCCCGGGTTGTAGACGAACACCGTGGAGCGCGCGGCAATGCCCACCCATTTGCCATGGGCCGGACGGTACGCCGCGTCGACTTGTTCAAGGGTGGCAGGCGTCACCGCTGCAAACAGCCCGGCATTGTCGACCAGTACCATGGCCGGGGAGTTCTCGGTCAGAAACACATCGGCCGGGGAGGCTGCGCCTTCCTGCACGATCTGATTGCCCATCTCGGTGTCATCACCGTTGCGCACAGTGACCTTGATCCCGGTTTCCTTGGTGAAGCCCTCGATCCAGGATTTGGTCAGGCTTTCATGCTGGGCGTTGTAGACCACGATGCCGTCGGTGTCGGCGGCGTACACATGGCCGGCGCTCAACAGCGCGGTGATCAGCACTGCATGCTTAAGAAAAGACGGGATAGGCGGGATCATGCTGGGGCAGCTCCTGGGTTTTTAAATCGTGCACGCAGACTTGACCGAGATGGTCGTCAATTATTGTAGGCCAATACGAATCATTTGCAGGTTTGAGGCGCGGCAAATGTAATGCGTAGAATGAGAAAAAAACGTCAAATCACTGGGTTGCAGGGCAAACTCTTTGCGCTGCGCCCGCCGCTTGGGTGATCAGCGCGGCCAGGCGTCTGACGTTGTTCTGCTGTGCCGCCACCAGGTCATCGATGGCGGGCCCTGAAGGCGTTTGCAAGGTGCTGCGGCACGTGATCAGCGAGTTATCGCTTTCGCCGAGATTGCGCAGGCGCCATTTGACGTCGATCAGGCCGTACTGGCCGGGAATCGAGTCAAAGCGCTGCACGTCGAGCCGCACCGACATTTTGCGCTGGGGATTGCTGTTGACCAGTTGATCCTTCAAGGCGCTGCTCAACTCGTCCACCAGGGTCGCGGCCCACCACTGGGTTTCCAGAATCGCCAGGCCACTGTTGCCCTGGCGGATGACGATCTGCGGGCGATCGACCTGAGGCGGTACGCTGATCGCTTCGATCTGGATGTCCGCAACAGCGGACTTCGAGTGGCTGCCCAACTGGGTCGGGATCAGGGTGTGAAATTGAATCGGATCGCTGCGGCAAGCGGTGAGCAGTAGCAACGCGGTGACCAAGGTAATTTTCAGCGGAAAAGCCATGGGGAGTGCTCCTGTGCTCAGTTGCGCGGTGGCGCCTGCAGATCCATTGGCGCGGCATTGTTGGGACGGCCGCGCAGCAGCGATTCCGGATGCCGTCCCAGATAGTCCGAAAGCTCACGCAAGGAGCGCGACATGCGTCCCAGTTCGTCGAGGGTCTCGGTCAGCTGTTCCCGTTGCGGTGAGTCTTCGGCCAGGGTCGAGCTGGCCGATTGCAGGGTCTTGCTGACGTCCGCCAGGGTGGTTTGCACACCGGGCAGGGTCTTGGCATTGAATTGGGCAAGGCCTTTGCGCAGTTCGACGAGGTTGCTGTCGAGGTTGCCGGCGATGCGCTCGATCGGCAGTTGGTTGATCTTGGTGACCATGCTTTCCAGTTTTTCCTGCAACTGCTCGAGGCTGCCAGCAATGGTTGGAATGGTGACGGGACGAGCGGTCGGATCAAACACGACTTTCTCCGCTTTGGGGTAGAAGTCGAGCGCGATGTACAGCTGACCGGTCAACAAATTGCCGCTGCGGGCCTGGGCCCGCAGACCGTTTTCGATGAAGGTGCCCATCAGCCGCACGCCGGCGGCTTCGTCATTGGGGTCATGCTTTAAGGCCTCGAGCATTTTGAGATGCGCCTGGCCGAGTCGTTGCGGGTAGATCACGATGCCGACATTGACCGGGAAACTGCGTTTTTCCGCGTCGAAATCCAGATTGACCGACACCACTCTGCCGAACTCGATACCCAGGAATTCCACCGGCGCCCCGACCTTGAGTCCGCGTAACGCCTGGTCGAAACGCAAACTCAGGTATTGCGCCTTGCCATTGGGCGGGGCGAGGGCGGTTTTCTGGTCTTCGAACAGCTCGAAGGCTTTTTCCTCGCCGGCCGGTTTGTCGTTGGGACTGTATTCCGGGGCGCGGAAGGCGATGCCACCCACCAGGATCGAAGACAAGGATTCGGTCTTCACCGCAAAGCCATTGGCGCCGACGTTCACGTCGATCCCGCTGGCGTTCCAGAACCGGGTGTTTTCAGTGACGTAGGCATCGTTGGGTGCGTGGATGAATACGTCGATGTTTACCCCTTTGCCGTCGGCGTCCAGGGCATAGGCCACCACCTGGCCGACCGGAATCTTGCGGTAGTAAACGGGCGAGCCGATATCCAGCGAACCGAGATCTTCAGTGTGCAGAGTAAAGCGCTTGCCCGGCTCACCATAGGTAATTGGCGGTGGGTTTTCGAG
>DQGF01000202.1:10770-15180 GCA_003525045.1 Pseudomonas sp.
TAATTGGCGGTGGGTTTTCGAGGCCTGTAAATTTTTTAGCACGGGCGTTGGCCACGCCGATATCGGCGCCGATGTAATCCCCGGAGAGCAGGGTATCGATACCCGAAACCCCGCCGGCACCGATACGTGGCCGCACTACCCAGAATTGCGAGTCTTCGCGGGTGAAGCTTTCCGCCTGCTTGGCCAGTTTGACGGTAGCGTTGACACTCTTCTGGTCGTCGCTCAATTCCACATCGGACACCAGCCCGATCACCACGTTGCGGTATTTGACCTGGGTCTTGTTGGCCGTCAGGCCGCTGCCGGTCTTGAACGTGACGGTGATGGTCGGCCCTTCCTGCATCATGCTGTGCACGACCAGCGAAATGCCCACCAGTACGGCGACGATGGGCACGATCCAGACCAATGAAACACTGAAACGGCGGGTTTTGATTGGGGCATGGCCGGGGGCCTGTGGCCCGTCAGTGGCTTGCGACTTCATCCATGACCTCCTCGTTGGGTGGGTTGTTACGCTTTTGATCCGGCCCTTTATCCCGCTCTTTATCCCAGATCAGTCGCGGATCAAAACTCATCGCTGACAGCATGGTGAACACCACCACCAGGCCAAAGAACAAAATGCCGAGGCGCGGTTCGATATCGCCCAGGGCCTGGAACTTGACCAGCGCCGCGACCAGCGCCACGACGATCACGTCAAGCATCGACCAGTAACCGATGAGTTCGACGAAGCGGTAGAGTCTGGAGCGTTCTTTACGCGCCCATGGACTCCCGCGTTGCACAGTGACCAACAGCATCGTCAGGGCCACGAACTTGATGCCGGGCACCGCGATGCTGGCAATGAAGATAATCAGAGCGATGTCCCAGGCGCCGTGCTGCCAGAAATCCAGCACACCGGCCATGATGGTGCTGTCGGAACCGGAGCCGAGCATCGTGGTGTTCATGACCGGCAGCAGGTTGGCCGGCACATAAAATATCAGCGACGCCAACAGGTAGGCCCAGGTCCGGGTCAGCGAGTTGATCTTGCGTCGGTGCAGCGGCGCGCCACAGCGTTCGCATTCATGAGGGTCATGGGTGATGTCACAGGCCAGGCCGCAGCTGTGGCACAGGCACAGGTTGAGCTCGCTGGCGACCGGTGGCGTCTTCATAGAATGTCCCACAGGTCACGGATATCGCGCCCGGCAATGCGGATCATCATCAGGCTGAGCACCGCCAAGGCGAACAGACCGATACCGGGCAACACATCGAGCAATCCGGCGAGTTTGAACACCGCGACCATTGCCCCCAGCAGGCAGACCTCCAGCATGCTCCAGGGCCTGAGGGTTTCCAGCCAGCGCATGCAGAACCTGAAACCGGGCGAGCGCTGGTTCGCGAGGGCGTAACTCAGGACCCAGATCAGCAGCAACAGCTGGAACACCGGCGCGATGATCATCGAAATCGCCGCTACCATTGCAATGAATGTGATCGGGCCTTGGCTCAGGGCCAGCACCGAATCCCAGAGCGTGGCGCTGTTTTTCAGGCCCTTGAGGCTGATGCTCATGACCGGATAAAAATTGGCGAACGTCCACAGCACAGCGGCGGTAAAGGTCAACGCCAGGCGCTGCTCCACCGACAGGCCGTTATAGCGCTGGAGCACGCCGCCGCAGCGTGAACACAGGGTTTTTTGATGTTTGGCGAGCGTGACTTTTTCATACACGCAGTCGCAGTGCTCGCAGATGATCAGTTGGTCAGTCGTAGCCATAGGCCGCACTCGCCAGGAGGCAGGAAATTCAGAGCACCCCCTCAATATAGAAGTGCCTTGCGATTGAGCAAATCGAAAGGGTGCAATTGCCTGTTTGACCGCGTCATCGTTCTTCGCGAGCAAGCCCGCTCCCACATTTGATCTTCGTGAACACAGCAGGTGTGAACGAAGGAGATCCCTGTGGGAGCGAGCCTGCTCGCCAAAGCGGTGGGTCGGCTGCCGTCGTTATCTAGCCAAGCAATTCGCGCAAGCGATACCAGAACATGCCCAGGGCCAGCAGCGGAGAGCGCAGCATCGGCCCGCCAGGGAAGGTCATGTGCGGTACCGCACTGAATACGTCGAACCCCTTGCTGTGTCCGGCATGGATCGCTTCGGCCAACAGCTTGGCGCACCAGTGGGTCACGTTCAGGCCATGGCCCGAGTAACCCTGGGCATAGAACACGTTCGGATGCTGGCTCAAACGTCCAACCTGCGGGAAGCGGTTGGCGGTGATGCCAATCTTGCCGCCCCATTGATAGTCGATGCGCACGTTTGCCAGTTGCGGGAAAACCTTGAGCATTTGCGGACGCATATAGGCCGCGATGTCTACCGGATCGCGCCCGGAATAATGGCAGGCGCCGCCGAACAGCAAGCGTTTGTCCGCCGAAAGCCGGTAGTAATCGAGGCCGACCTTCTGGTCGCACAGCGCCAGGTTCTGCGGGATCAACTGCGCCGCAACGTCGGATGCCAAAGGTTCGGTGGCGATGATGTAGCTGCCCGCCGGGAGTACCTTGCCGCTCAGTTTCGGCTCGAGTTCTTCCAGATGCGCGTTGCACGCCAGCACCAGCGTGCCGGCGCGCACCGTCCCAGCGGTGCAACGCACCTGCACGGTACTGCCATGGATCAACTGCAGCACCGGACTTTGCTCGAAGATCTGCACGCCAAGGGCTTGCGCCAGTCGCGCTTCGCCCAAGACCAGGTTGAGCGGGTGCAAGTGCCCCGAGCCCATGTCCACCAGGCCACCGGCATACACTCCGGAGTCCACCACGTGCTGACGGATCTGCTCCGACCCCACGAGGCGGGTTTCATGGGCGTAACCCGACTCGGCAAGGCTTTGTTGTTCAGCCTTGAACGCCGCGAACTGCGCCTTGGTATTGGCCAGTTCACAGAAGCCCCAGCGCAGGTCGCAATCGATGCCGTGTTCGCGGATGCGGTTACCCACGAGCTCCACGGACTCGATCCCCGCGCGCTCGAGGTAACGCACGCCTTCTGCACCGACATGCCGGATAAAACCGCTGACGTCATGGCCGACCCCGCGGATCAACTGACCACCGTTGCGCCCGCTGGCGCCCCAGCCGATTCGTCGGGCTTCCAGCAGAATCACCGAAAGTCCGCGCTGCGCCAGTTCGATCGCCGTATTGACCCCGGTGAAACCGCCGCCGATCACGCAGACATCGGCGACCAGATCCTCGTTCAGCTCGGGGAAGGGCGCCATGCTGTTCGCTGTCGCCGCGTAATAGGAATGCGCGTGTTGGCTATTCATTTGTTGGACTTCACTTTGCTCCAGGAACGGGTCATCAATCGCATGATCGCCTGGGGCGGGGTGGTCGAGATGTAGAGCTTGTCGAGGACTGCCTGAGGCGGATACACCTCTGGATTGTCCACCAGTTCGGCGTCCATGTATTGCCGGGAATCGGGGTTCGGGTTGGCGTAACCGACCGAAGCGCTGACCTTGGCAATCACTTGCGGATCCAGCAGGTAATTGATGAAGGCGTAGGCTTCTTTCGGGTTGCTGGCATCGGCAGGAATCGCCAGCAAGTCGAACCACAGGTTGCTGCCTTCCTTGGGGATCGCATAAGCGATGTTTACGCCGTTCTTGGCTTCCCTGGCCCGGTTCGCAGCCTGGAACACATCGCCCGAGTAACCGAAGGCCACGCAAATGTCGCCGTTGGCCAGGTCCGACACGTACTTGGAGGAGTGGAAATAGGTGATATAAGGGCGAATGGTCAGCAGCTTGGCTTCGGCCTTTTTGAAATCCTCAGGGTTTTCGCTGCGCGGGTCCATGCCCATGTAGTTGAGGACCGCAGGGAACACTTCATCGGCCGAATCCATCATCGACACGCCGCACTGGCTGAGCTTCTTCAGGTTTTGCGGTTCGAAAAACACCGCCCAGGAATCGATGCGGTCAATGCCCAGCACCTGCTTGACCTTGTCGACGTTGTAGCCGATACCGTTGGTGCCCCACAGGTAGGGTACCGAGTGTTCGTTGCCTGGATCGTTTTTCTCCAGCAGCGCCAGCAGTTTCGGGTCCAGATTCTTGAAGTTGGGCAGCTGCGAGCGATCCAGCTTGAGGAAGGCACCGGCCTTCACCTGGCGGGCGAGGAAGTGGTTGGACGGCACCACCACGTCATACCCGGTGCGACCGGCGAGCAGTTTGCCCTCCAGGGTTTCGTTGGAGTCGAAGACGTCATAGATCACCTTGATCGCGGATTTGGCCTGGAAGTCGGCGAGGGTGGTCTCGCCGATGTAATCGGTCCAGTTGTAGACGCTGACGCTTTGCTCGGCCTGCGCACCGGCGCTGAACAGTACGGCCAGTGCGAGCGGGGCCATGGATTTCAATAGATGCATAGCGACACCTCTTATTGGATTTTTTCAGGCGTTTCTTTGTTGTATTGGCGGCCGCCTTCGCGAGCAGGCTC
>DQGF01000388.1:0-4482 GCA_003525045.1 Pseudomonas sp.
AGGCCATCCACCGACGTCGTGTTGATGATGACCCCACCGCCGTTGGCCAGCATGGCCGGAATCGCCGCCCGGGCGCAGAAGAAGACGCCGTTCAGATTGATGTCGATGACTCGGCGCCACTCGGCCACGGACACCTCGGCCGTCCGTCCGCGAACCCCGCAGATACCGGCGTTGCTGAATAGCACGTCAACCCGTCCGAACGTTCTGATCGCACTGTCCACCATGGCCTGACAGGCGGCTTCATCGGCGATATTGGTGGGAACAACAATCGCGTTATCGCCAATCACTTCAAGGGTCTCGCGCAACCCTTGTTCATCGACGTCCGCCAGCACCAGCTTTGCACCCAGGCGGGCAAACTGAATGGCTGAACTACGACCAATGCCGTTGGCAGCGCCCGTAACGATGACGACCTTTCCAGTAAATTCCACGGTAAATCTCCTCACTCATGCCAATTGGGCTTTCTCGTTCACCGTCAAACTATCCCGCCGCCTGCCCATGGGCTTGTCCTTGCAGGCAGAAGTCTTGTCTCTGGCAATACGAACAGCTGCACAAGGTCGATTTGTCCCTGCATGCCTGACTTGTTATCAGCTTGCTCCCCTTGCAATTACAAACGTCGAGCAGTGTGGATACTGGCCATCACGTTGATGAAGGAGTCGCTATGAGTACCGATATCGTTATCGCCGGAGTAGGCATGGTGCCCTTCCGCAAACCGGGTCAATCGCAAAGTTACGATGTGATGGGCGAACAAGCCGCACGGGCGGCGCTCAAGGATGCCGGCATCGACTATGGGCTGGTCGAGCAAGCCTTCTGTGGTTACGTCTATGGGGATAGTTGTGCAGGACAGACAGCGCTCTATCGGGTGGCGATCAGCGGCATCCCGATTTTTAACGTCAACAACAATTGCGCCAGTGGCTCTTCGGCTTTTGCCCTGGCGGTCCAGGCCGTCCGCGGGCAGCAGGTCGAATGCGCGCTGGCGCTTGGGTTCGAACAGATGCCCGCCGGCGCGATCGACATGGTCTTTCCTGAAAAGGTCAGCCCACTGGCGCGGCACTCTGAGGTGATTGCCAGGATGATGAACCTCAGTGACGAGGAGCGTGATACACCACCGGCGGTCTGCATGTTCGGCGCCCAGGTCGATGCCATGCTGGAGATGGGCGTGACCGAGGAGACCCTGGCCTCGGTGTGCGTCAATTCGCGCAAGCACGCGGCCAATAATGAAAACGCGATTTTTCGTACACCGTTGACCGTCGAAGAGATCCTGGCGACGACACCTGTCTTTCGCGGGCTGCGCAAAAACTTCGCCTGCCCACCCAGCTGTGGCGCCGCCGCGGTCATTGTCTGTACACCGGAATTTGCCCGCGCCCATGGGATCCGCGCTGATGTACGCCTCGCCGGTCAGGGATGGTGCAGTGACCAGCACAGTTTTTTCGAAGGCAGCATCATGGATGTCATGTTTCAGGCACTGAGCCGTAATGCGGCCAACAAGGCCTATGAAGATGCCGGCATCGGTCCGGAGGATGTCGACGTCATCGAATTGCACGACTGTTTTGCCAGTAATGAATTGGCCACTTACGTCGCACTGGGGCTGTGCACTCAAGAAGAGTTGAACGATTTTGTCGCTTCGGGGCGCGGCACCTATGGCGGCCAATGGGTGATCAACCCGTCCGGCGGTCTGCTGGCAAAGGGACACCCATTGGGTGCGACGGGGCTGGCCCAACTGACCGAACTGACCTGGCAGCTACGCGGCCAGGCTGGCGCACGACAGGTCCCGGGGGCCAGGGTTGCGTTGCAGCACAACGGCGGACTGGGCAGCGCGGGATTCGTGCACATTCTCAAGAAATATTGAAGCCTTGATTAATGTGCAGATACACACGCAAGGAGCGTCACGTGGTATCTGCAGTTCCGGCCTGTCAGCGTTCCAACCCAAGGCTCTGGCGGTATTGGCTCGGTGCCAGGCCGGTCCATCGCTTGAAGGCACGGGTAAAGTTGCTGACTTCGGAAAAACCGAGCGAAAAGGCGGCCTCCGTCACCGAAACCGAGCTGCGCGACATGAAGGCGAGCGCATTGGTGCGTCGTGTGTGGTCGAGGATTTCCTGAAAACTGGTATCCCTGGCAGCGAGCTTCAATTGCAAACCGCGGGTACTGATGTGCAGTCGCTCAGCCACTCGATCCTTGTTTAGTGCACGCGAGGACAATTCGCTGCTGACAATGGCCCGGACGCGATTGACGATATCGCCCCGTTCGATTCGCTGAAGGTACTCCATCACCGTGCGGTCATGGCTCAAGGCAAGCTCCTCGTTGGCACCCGGGAGCCGCTTGTCTACCAGGTCGAGATCCATCGCCATCACGATCTCGGGTCGGCCAAATTCGACATCGCATTGGAAGTACTCGGCAAAAACCTGAGCCATGCCTTCAGAGGCAGGTCGGATCAATTCGAGTTTCTTCAAACGGAATCGATTGCCGGAAATGGTCCGCAGGAGCGTAAAGATCAAAGCGATGTAGGCGTCGTGTGTTTCATGGCACACGTGCGAACTCGGTGGGCTTGAAGTGACGAGCAGGAATGAGTTGTTTCGCTCTTCCACGCGGATGTTGGCATTTTGAGAAATGACCCGGTAAAGCGAACTCAACCGTTGCGCGAAGTCCCGTATCGAAATGCTGGCCAGCAGTGCGAAGCCCATTGCATGGAGATTGGCGGGACGCAAGGTTTCCCCGGCTCGCAGGCCAAAACACGGATCTCCTGTGGCCTGCACGGCCGCGGCATACAGCTTTGCGATGGTTTGATTATCAATGCGCAACATCGGATCAGTGGTTGCAGGCAACATCACCCCGCACGAGCGCAAGACCTGATCCGCGCAAGCACCTTGATTTTCGAGCGCTTCAGCAATCGCAATGGCATAGGCACCAATGATCGATGATCCACGGCTTGAACTGTCCGACGCAAAACCGTCTTTCAACGTCCGATGCGCGCCAAACGCTTCGCGGTACTCAGTGCTTATCGTCAATGTAAAAACCTCTGATTGTCCAACTCGGCAACGAGCGCTATCGCCTCGACTGATGGGAATATTTTAGGCGCCGACCCCGACGCCAAATTTGTTATTACACGCCAAACATTTGTGATTGAATGCCGGTGATGGCAGCCACGTATTCAAGGAGAAGTGGTATGACGCCGTACATGCGCGGCTGGGTGCTGCAGGGCTTTGCGAACCTGATAGAAGAACTGGGTGGCGATGCGGCGGCTTACGAGAAACGCTTCCAGTTGCCACTGAGCGGTCTCGATCAAAGTGAAGTGGCGATTCCTGGCTCAGCGCTGATCCGCTTGATGGAGGCCTGCGCCGACGAATTGGGATGTCCTGATTTCGGCATTCGCCTCGGTACGGCGCAAGGTCGCGCACCGCTCGGCCCGGTAATGCTGGCGCTGACTCAATGCGCAACGGTAGGTGAAGCGATCGGGGCGGCCGCGCGGTTCATCAGCTTGCTCAACCCGGCCGTGGAACTCCAGTGCGCGCGCATCGCCAGCGGGCTGCGCCTGACCTATCAGATCAAGGTGCCCAGAATTGGCCTCGTGGTTCAGTTCGAACAATGGTGCCTCATGGCAGGCGTGAAGATTTTTCAGATCCTGGCCGGTGCCAATGCTCGTCCGCGGTCGATTTTTTTTACCCATTCCCCCGTGCAACCGAAGGACTTCTATTGCCGCACCTTCGGTTGTCCGGTGAAGTTTTCGCAAGCTGCGTTTGGCATTGAATTTGCCGCCAGTGATGCCATGCGCCCAATGGACGGGAACGATCCAGAGATGAAGGCGCTCGTCACCGACTATCTGGAGCGGATTGCAGACGCGTCCGGACTCGACCTCGAACATCAGATGGACGCGCTGATTCGTAAACTTCTGCCGACCGGCCGTTGCACGCTCGACATTATCGCCAGCCATTATTTCGTCAGTGTTCGTACCCTGCAGCGTCGCCTGGATGACCAAGGGCTGGCCTTCGAGAAACAGCTGGACGATATCCGCCGCGAGCGTGCTGCCTTGTATCTCAGTGATCCTGCGCTGCGAGTCTCGCAGGTGGCGCTGTTGCTCGGTTATGCCGAGCAAAGCTCGCTATCACACGCGTTCAAGCGTTGGTATGGGATGTCGCCCAGCACCTGGCGCCGCGTTCATGCGGCTTCGCCTCAGGTGGTGTGACATCCAATCACAAATGATTGTCGTGCAATAACAAACCATTGATGCGGTCCTGTTCGCAAAATAGGGCAGCCAGAATCGGCTGGATGACTTCGTCCGCATCAATGGAGAATAAGAATGATATTGCCCCAAACGAGCCGTGCAGGAAGAGGCGTCACACGCAGACTTGAATCTTCCCTCTTCATGGTGCTCGGTTTACTCGTGGCGTCGACAGCAGTCGCCCAGACCTACAAGACCGACATCCCGCCGGCGATCATGACGCCCGACTCCCTCGAGACACGGCTCGGCACCCTGCGTTTCACCGACGG
>DQGF01000388.1:4776-4998 GCA_003525045.1 Pseudomonas sp.
CACCCTGCGTTTCACCGACGGTTTTCCGGACGAGGCAACCGTGCAGAAGGTCTACGACAACCTTGACTTCCAACGCGGCGTGCAGGCGTTCATCTCGACGATTCCCGCCGCGTCGCAGGTGGCAATGCGCAGAGGCATCAGGTCGCTCGGTCCAGACAACGGAACGCTGTTCATCACCGAAACGCTGATGGACTCCAGATCGCTGTTCCTGACGGGCAACAG
>DQGF01000388.1:5286-6488 GCA_003525045.1 Pseudomonas sp.
CTGTTCCTGACGGGCAACAGCGAGAGTGTCTACGTGGCGGGATGGATCGATCTGAAGAACGGGCCGGTCGTGATCGAAAGCCCACCCAATACACTCGGCTTCGTCGATGACTTCTGGTACCGCTACGTCACGGACCTCGGTAACGCCGGGCCCGATAAGGGCCAGGGTGGCAAGTACCTGTTGCTCCCTCCAGACTACGAGGGGGACGTGCCGCAGGGTTACTACGTATTTAAATCTCGCACCTTCAACAACTGGTTTGCCAGCCGTGGTTTTGTGGTGAACGGTGACCCGAAACCTGCGGTCGAGAGTTTCAAGAAGCAGTTGCGCATCTATCCGCTGGCGCAGGCCGCCAATCCACCGGCGACGACCTTCGTCAACATCTCCGGCAAAACGATCAATACCATCCATTCGATGGACTTCGGTTTCTTCGAAGAGGTCAACGAGGTGGTGCAAGAGGAGCCGAACGCGGCGCTCGATCCTGAGACACTCGGATTGCTCGCCGCCATCGGCATCGAGAAGGGCAAGCCATTTGTGCCCGATGCGAGGATGAAGAAGATTCTCACCGAAGCGCTTGCGCTCGCCAACGCCCACTCGCGCACCCTGTTCATGGCCCCTCGCGATCCGACTTTGTACTACTACCCCGGCTCGGGTTGGCAGAACATGCTGTTCGAGGTCGGCTACGAGTTCGAGACGCCGATCCCGCTGATTACCCCCGAGGGCGTCAAGCCGTTCCCACCCACCGGCTATCGCACGCTCGACGCGCGGACGGACTTCTTCTACGGCGTCACCGGGATCACGCCCGCGATGGCCATGCGTCTGCCCGGCATCGGCTCGACCTACCTGTGGACGATGGTCGATGCCAACAAGGAGCCCTTCGACGGCGCCAAGACCTACAAGGTGACGCTGCCGAAGGACATNNGGCAGTGCTACGGCGCGCGCAATTGCCTCCAAGCCCCGTTCGCAGGATACCTATCACTACCCCAACAGTGCGTGGCGCAAGCTTTTTGCCGGCGGTGACTATCGATTCCTGCAAGATGACATCCGCCAACTCGACGCGCGCTTGTTCTACTTTTTCTATGCCACCGTCAATACGCCCGCGCTGGTAAAGAAGATGGTCGGCGTCGGTTCGCAATACGCGGCGGCATTTGTCGACGCCAAGGGGCAGCCACTCGATGGGGCCAAGAACTACCGGCTGCATCTGC
>DQGF01000388.1:6783-10498 GCA_003525045.1 Pseudomonas sp.
CAAGAACTACCGGCTGCATCTGCCTCCAAACATCCCGGCGAAGAACTTCTGGTCAGTCGTGCTCTATGACAACCAGACGCGCTCGATGCTACAGACCGACCAGCAGTTTCCGAGCATCGGCAGCCAGAGAAAAGGCATCGTGATCAACGATGACACTTCGGTAGACCTGTACTTCGGTCCCAAGCCGCCGCCCGGCAAGGAAAGCAACTGGGTGCAGACCCTTCCCGACAAAGGCTGGAACACCCTCTTTCGCCTCTACGGCCCGCTCGATGCCTGGTTCAACAAGACCTGGAAACCGGGTGAAATCGAAGAGATCAGTGAACCCTTGGCGCGGACCATGTAAGGAATAAATGGATGAACATCAGACTTGCGATGCTGATGCTGCTCGGGGCCTCCACGGTTTCGTCGGTATTCGCCCAGACCTACAAAACCGACATACCGTCTTCGATCGTGACACCCAATAACCTCGAAACGCGGCTCGGCCCCCTCAGGTTCACTGACGGCTTCCCGGACGACGCAACGGCCCAGAAGGTCTACGACAACCTCGACTTCCAGCGCGGTGTGCAGGCTTTCCTCACCGCCATGCCGGCGGCTTCGCTTTCAGCGATACGCAAGGGCATCACCGAGTTCGGGCCCGCCAACCAGACCGTTGCGCTGTTTGAGAACCTGATGGACGCCAAGTCGCTGTTCCTGACGGGCAACAGCGAAAGCATCTATGGCTGGGCCTGGATCGACCTCAAGGACGGTCCGATCGTCATCGAAAGCCCACCCAACTCACTCAGCATCGTCGACGACTTCTGGTTCCGTTACGTCGGCGACCTCGGCAACGCCGGACCCGACAAGGGCAAGGGTGGCAAGTACTTGCTGCTGCCGCCGGGTTACGATGGCCCCGTGCCGGAAGGCTACTTCGTGTTCAGATCACCGACCATGGGTAACTTGTTCATCACCCGGGGGTTTCAGGTCAATGACGACCCGAAACCTGGCGTCGACAACATCAAGCAGCACCTGCGTATCTATCCTCTGGCGCAGGCCGCCAACCCGCCGGCGACGACCTTCGTCAATGTCTCCGGCAAGCCGTTCAATACCATCCACGCCCTGGACATCACCTTCTTCGACGAGGTCAACGAAGTGGTGCAGGAGGAACCGAATGCGGCGATGGACCCGGAAACGCTCGGCCTGTTGGCCGCCATCGGTATCGAGAAGGGCAAACCGTTCGCACCTGACGCCCGAATGAAGAAGATCCTCACCGAGGCAGCAGCCGTCGGCAGCGCCACGGCACGCACGCTCACGTTCCGCGCGCGCATCAAGGATTCGTATTTCTATCCGAACAGCGCCTGGGGTACGCCTTTCGTTGGCGGCAGCCATCGTTTCGAGCAGGACGGCATCCGCTTGCTCGACGCACGCACGTATTTCTACTTCTACGCCACCGGCAACACACCGGCGATGACCGCCAAAATGGTGGGCGTCGGGTCGCAATACGCGACGGCATTCGTGGACGCCAACGGGCAGCCATTCGACGGAAGCAAGAACTACCGGCTGCATCTGCCACCGAACATCCCGGCGAAGAATTTCTGGTCGATCGTGCTCTACGACAATCAGACGCGCTCGATGCTGCAGAGCGACCAGCAGTTCCCCAGTATCGGCAGCCAGCGCAAAGGCATCGTCATGAACCCCGATACCTCGGTGGACCTGTACTTCGGCCCCAAAGCGCCGCCTGGCAAGGAAAGCAACTGGGTACAAACCACGCCGGGCAAAGGCTGGAACACGTTGCTGCGCCTCTACGGACCGCTTGAGCCGTGGTTCAACAAGACCTGGCGGCCAGGCGAGATCGAGGAAGTGAAGCCGTGACTTCAGTGTTCTGGTTGAGCCGGCGGCTCTTCAATAATTATCCAGCGCTACTCAAACTACTGGGTTGAGGGAAACGTACCATGCCAAACAATTACACCAATGGTCTGTTCAAATCCGCCGCGTGCTTCAACGTACTCGCAGGTCTTCCATTACTGGTGGCGATGCGTCCGGCCGCCGATCTGATGGGACTGGATATCACGCCGACGTCTGCGCTGTTTATCCAGATCACCATGGCCCTGGTGGTCATGTTCGGCTGGGTGTACTGGATGATCAGCGTCGATCCAGTGCGCTATCGCCCGTACATCCTGCTCGGGGTGCTCCTGAAACCCCTGTTTGTGATCCTCATTTTTGGCCATTGGTTGGCAGGCAGTATCCCCTGGCCGTTGCCGACCTTGGCATCGGTGGACATTCTCTACGCGGCGTTGTTTTGGCGCTACTTGAGCAATACCCGATTTGCGGTGGCTAATCGCATCTAGCAGATTCCCTCTGGCGTTAACCAGATCATCTGCGGCGGCCTACATCACCGACTTATCGAGCCCCCTCAAATAAGGGTCACAGGGACAAGCGCTGTACCCGATTCGATAAGTCGGAGTTTTCGTTACGGATTACTCTCAAGCAATGCGGTTGCGCACCTCAAGGTCGACGCCTTTTGAGCGCCTCTACCACCGTATCGCAACGGAACAATAACAAGAGGAATCGTCGATGTTTGATTTGGAAAGAATTGTCGAGCCTGTACTGGGCCATTGCGGTCTGGAAAGCGACTTGACGGAAGAAGAACGGGCCATTCAAGAAGTGGCGCACAGCTTCGCCAGGGACGTCATGCGCCCGATCGGTACGAAGCTGGACAAAATGACTGCCGAGGAAGTGATCGCGCCGGGCTCTCCCCTGTTCGACTACATGCGCCAGGTGCACGAATCGGGGCTGCTCGATCTGGGCGCACTGGCGGAGATGGACAGTCAGCAGAAATCGCGCATCATGCCGATCATTTTTGAAGAACTTGGCTGGGGCGATTCGGGGCTGGCCATCGCCACGCTGGCGTCCGCATTTCCGGCGTATGCGGCGCACAATTCTGGGAACCCGGAACTCATCGAGCGATTTGGCAAACGCCCTGGCTGCTGGCTCGCCACCCAACCAGACCGCGGCAGCGATCTCGTCGACATGGATGCAGACCTGGTCCTGCGTGGCACCAAGCAATCGCGTGGCAATCTTTACGCGCGAGTCGTCGGCGATGAAGTGATCATTCAAGGCCAGTCTTCGGCATGGGTTTCGTACGCGCCACTGGCCCAGACTACGCTGGCCTACATCCCTTGCGACTACGGCAATGGCCTGGAACATGAAAATGGCGGCGGGCTGAATCACATCGCCATCCTCATCCCGCTCGATCTGCCTGGCGTCTCGAAGGGCAAGCCGCTGGAAAAACTTGGCCAGCGTGCCCTGCCGCAGGGTGAGATCTACTTCAATGAAGTCCGGGTGCCCAGGAAATATGCCCTCGCCGAGGGTGAAGCGGCCATCACCAGCTTCTTCGGCGCCCTGACGTTCGGCAACATGGAAATGGCGGCGACCTTCACCGGCGTGGCCCGCGCAGCCTACGAGCATGCGCTGGCGTATGTGCACGAGCGCAAGCAAGGCGGCACACCGATCATCAACCATCAGAGCGTGCAGCTGCGGACCTTCGACTTGTGGCAGAAGGTCGAGCTCTCACGGGCTATTGCGCATCGCGTGTTCGCCTACAACTACAGCGAAAAAGGTCCTCACCTGCTGGCCTCGATCACCAGCAAGACCTACGTCACCGAGACTGCGTTCCAGGTGGCCAGTGAAGCGCTGCAACTGTTCGGCGGCAATGGCCTGACCAAGGAGTACCCGATCG
>DQGF01000388.1:10801-15462 GCA_003525045.1 Pseudomonas sp.
ACCAAGGAGTACCCGATCGAAAAGCTAATGCGCGACGCACGGGCATCGATGATCGAGGATGGCGAAACCAACGTTCTCAAGCTCAAGGGCATGAGTTGGCTGAGCCGCGCCTACCAACGCGCCAACTGATTCCCCAACGACCCAATCAACCACATTCCCGGGCTGCCAGGTGTGCAGCCCGAGGACAACGCTGTGTCGCAAAAGCCAGTCGTTGTGGAATCCTGTTTAATGGAGTGCATTTGCCATGCGGATCATCGATCACTTCGATAACGCAGTACTTTTTTACCCGCACAACCTGGCCTTCGTCGACGTTGGCAACGATGCCAGCGCAGTGACCTATGCCCAGGCAGCGCCCGTGACACAGGCCATTGCCGGCGCAATCGCCCACAACGGATTCAGCGGTGGCGGACATGTTGGCATTCTGGCGCCCAATTGCACTGTCGCCTTCCTGGCGCTGTTGGGCGTGTTCCGTGCGCGGTGCGTCTGGCTGCCGGTCAATCCGCGCAATACGGTAGCGGCCAATGCGGACCTGTTCAATGACTTCGAGGGCGAGTTGCTGCTGTTCCATAGCACTTACGCCAATGAGGCGGCTGAACTGAAGGCGCGGTGCCCCGGCCTTCGGGAACTCGTGTGCATCGACGGCGATTGCGGCGTGGGAACCTCCCTCGCGACCTGGTCGCAAGGCGCGCCGGCGAGCTACACCCCGCCCGTGGGAATGGGCAGCCTGGACGATACCTTTGCCTTGTATCCCACAGGTGGTACAACCGGAAAGTCAAAGGGGGTGATGATCACCCATCGCAATGTCCATACCTTCTTCAGCAACTTCTACGCGCACTTTGATTATCACGACAGCACTTGCCATCTGGTGGTGGCGCCAATGACGCACACCGCCGGCCTCACCGGTTGCCTGCATTTCGCGCGAGGCGGGACCAACGCGATCATGGCCGCCGCAGCCCCGGCAGCGGTTGCCGACGCGATCGAACACTACAAGGTCACCCATCTTTTTCTGCCGCCGACCGTGCTCTACATGCTGCTGGCGTTGCCCGATATCCGCCAGCGGGACTACCGCTCGCTGAAGCATTTCCTGGTCGGCGCTGCACCGACGTCGCTGGAGAAGCTGAAGGAAGCCGTGCAGGTATTCGGCCCGGTCATGTCCGAGGCGTTTGGTCAGTCCGAAGCTCCCGCCGCGATTACCGCCAAGGCGCCGTGGGACTACATCGACGCAGACGGCACTATCAATGAGGCACGTTTACAATCCATAGGCCGCCCCTGCGTATTCAACACCGTTGCCATTCTGGATGACGAAGGTGAGGAAGTGGCGCGCGGTGACGCGGGGGAAATCTGCATTCGCGGCGATCTAGTGACGCCGGGCTACTACAAGAATCCCCAAGCGACGGCCCAAGTCCGTCAGCAGGGCTGGCACCACACGGGTGACGTCGGGGTCATGGCCGAAGACGGCTACATCACGATTGTCGATCGCAAGAAGGACATGATCATCACTGGCGGATTCAACGTTTATCCAAACGAGATCGAACAGGTACTCACGACCCATGACGCCGTTCAGGATTGCTCCGTGATCGGTATTCCTGATGACAAATGGGGCGAAGCGGTGAAGGCAATCGTCCAGCTCAAGGCTGGCAAGAACTGCACCGGAGACGACCTGATTGCGCTGGTCAAGGAGCGATTGGGGAGCGTCAAGACTCCGAAGAGCGTCGACTTCACCGAGCAGTTGCCACGCAGCCCGGCGGGAAAAGTACTGAAAACCGAACTGCGCAAGGCGTATTGGCAAGGCAAGACCAGGGCTGTGCACTGAGTACCTCCCCGTCTACCACCGGCTCATTTCAGCAACGACAACGGCATTGCGAGCAATCATGAAACTCGAACAGAAATACCCGGCAAAACGTGCCTTCGTGACGGGCGCCGCCAGCGGTTTCGGTCTGGCCATCTGCATGCACCTCGCAAGCAGGGGCTGGAAACTGCTGATCGCCGACATCAATGCGACAAGACTGGAGCAGGCCGAGGCGCAGTTGCGCCAACGCGGCGCCGAGACCTTCAGCATGGTGCTGGATGTCACTCGGCAACAGTCTCTGCAGGAGGCCGCCAACACCATCAAACAACTGTGGGGCGGAGTCGACCTGGTGTTCAACAACGCGGGCATTGCGTCTGCAGGTGCCATCGATGACCTGCCCCTGGAAGAGTGGGAAAAGGTCATCAACGTTGACCTGTGGAGCGTGATTTATGGCTGTCGGGCGTTCGTGCCTCTACTCAAGGACCAGGGCGGCGGCTGCATCATCAATACGGCGTCGAGCGCCGGTACCTTGTCCGGGCCTGAAATGTCACCCTACAACGTGGCCAAGGCCGGTGTTGTGTCCCTGTCGGAGACCCTCAAGTCCGAACTCAGCGGCTTTGATATCGGCGTCACCGTGATTTGCCCGACGGTGTTCGCGACATCGCTGGGCGACTCCCTCACCAGCGAGCGCGCCATGGAAAAGCGCCTGCTGGCCCAATTGAAAAAGTCACGATTCACCTCCGAGCACATCGTCGACGATGTGATTCGCGCGCTGGAAAAGGGCCGCCTCTACGTCATGACCCAGCCTGACGCCAAATGGGCCTGGCGACTCAAACGCTGGATGCCGGAAACCTACTTCCGCCTGATTGCCTATCTGTATCGCAACCGGAAGTGGCTTTATGCCGAGCAGAGCTAGTGTTGGTCGACAGCCCATTCATTAGCCTATCGTCAGGGGGGGTGGCAAGTTTTGAGCACTGACTTACACTGCGATACACCCAATGCGAACGAATGACTGTTCAACGGATCGATAGGGCCCACGGAAATCCGGGCGTCACGTAATGAACTGGGTAAAGCCAACATGAAATCGGTCACGGCCCTTTTCACCTGTCTGCTCGCTGCCAGCGTGTGCGCGGCAATAAGCACCTGTGCAAATGCTGAGTCCCCTTCCTTCGACTGCGCCAAGGCAAGCGCAGCCATCGAAAAGCTTATCTGCCGCGATCCGCAACTGGCGCAGATGGAAATCGAACTGACACGTCTTTATCGCCTGGCGCTCACGGATGAACGATCAGTACCGCGTCCAGACAAAATCATGATCGACCAGCAGTTCTGGATAGAGTCTCGCAATCAGTGTGCCTCCACACCTGCGCCCAAGGCGTGCACGATCCGAAGTTATGCCGAGCGCGCGCACCAGCTACGCCAAGGCTCGGCCATTGTAAGAACCAAGGATCCAGACAGACTCACCGAAGGCCCCCTGGCTTTTCGTTGTCCAGGGTTCAACGCGCTGATTGCCGCCACCTTCTTCAATACGCAGCCTGGTGTCGTGTACCTGAAATGGGCAAACACCTCGATCACCCTGAGCCAGGTGCCGAGTGATTCGGGAACCCATTACACTGGCAAGGATCACCAAGGTAACTACAGCTTCTGGCAAAACGGCAACGTGGTCCTTTTCCAGAAGCCAGGCTCAGGGGAAATGAGTTGTGCGGCCGAGCCGGTCGGCTGATTTGCGCGTGACTCCACTTTTATTCGAGTAGACACCGAGCCATTGGCCGCCTCCGCTCATGGACGTTAACGCGAGAG
The DNA here is from genome assembly GCA_003525045.1 of Pseudomonas sp. Lineage (GTDB taxonomy): Bacteria > Pseudomonadota > Gammaproteobacteria > Pseudomonadales > Pseudomonadaceae > Aquipseudomonas. The sequence continues at coordinate 14,388 of DQGF01000388.1, forward strand.
TCGCAACAGCGTGCTCGACCTGTCACAACGCCATGCATCGATAACGACTAAGCTTTTACGATGACCTGGTCTCCCAAGGAGGTTCCCGTGAGCGTCGCTCCCCTGTCCGAACTCGATGCCGCCCTGCCCGGTCTGGCCCGCAAGATCCGCGTTCTGGATGCCCTGGCCTGGCCGGATGGGGTCGAGGAAGTTTTCCTGGAACGTTGGCGCGCCGGGCATCCGGAACTGCCTAAGGTCACGCTACGCCCGCGCGACTACAGCGCCGAGGTCGCCGCCCTGGAAGCCTTTATCGGTCGCTGCGATGAGGGGCATCCGGCCGGGCGTTACCTCGCCATGACGGCGCGCAGCTATGCGACGGCCGGGCGCATGCTGAGTGCCATTGGCACGCCCGCCTTTACTCAGTATTCGTCAGCGCTGTACCGGCGCCCGGACTTCTACTACTCACGCCTGAAACTAAGCATGCTGGACGCAGCCCATTTCTTCCTCAAGACCACTGATGCCCTGCTGGGCGGTGCGCGGATTCCACCGAGCCAGGCCGAAATCCCGGCCGAGGCCTTCGCCGCCTGGATGCAGCCGGAACTGGATCGTTTCTTCGGCCCGGGCCGGATCACGGTCGTGCTCGATCCGACCCTGGCCGCCAAAGCCATCGCCGGGGCGAGCCGTATCCGCCTGCGTGCCAGCGCCCTGTTCTCGGAACTGGACAAGAATCAGCTATTGCAGCACGAGGCCTTCGTGCATGTCGCCACGGCACAAAACGGCGCGCTCCAACCCAACCTGAAAAGCCTGGGCCTGGGGGCGCCACGCACGACCCAGACTCAGGAAGGCATTGCCACCCTGGCCGAGTTGTTCACCGGCAGCATGGACATCAACCGTCTGCGACGCCTCGCCCTGCGCGTGCTCGCGGTCCAGCAGGCGCTGGATGGCGCCGATTTCATCCAGGTATTCGAAGGGTTTCTCGCTGCCGGTCAATCGCAAGAGGAGTCCTTTCGCTCGACCCAACGGGTATTCCGCGGCGCCGACCTGCACGGCGGTTCGGCGTTCACCAAGGATGCCGCCTACCTGACCGGCTTGCTGG
>DQGF01000388.1:15760-17295 GCA_003525045.1 Pseudomonas sp.
GCCTACCTGACCGGCTTGCTGGGCGTCCATACCTTGCTGCGCATTGCGATCCGCGACAATCGGCCGGAACTGGTGGGTCATTTATTCGCCGGGCGCCTAAGCCTGGGTGACACCGTGCGTTTGGCCCCGCTCTTCGAGTCCGGCTGGCTCCAGGGCCCGGTCCATGTCCCGGACTGGGCCGCCGACCTGCGTCGACTCGCCGCCAACCTGGCTTTCTCCGCCTTTATCGCCCGGATCAAGCTGGATGTACTCGATCTGGAGGTGCTCATGGCCTTCGCAGACGAACATGAAGCCGATGCCAGCGCCTAGCCTGAATCTGAAGCGGCGTATCAGAGTGTGCCGGATACCCATCCCCCCCATCGTGGGTAGGTGCTAATGATCCAGACCCTGTTATGTTTCGATTTCCAGCAATGAGTAGCAACGGTCAGTGCTGGATGTACAACAAAAAAATCCAACACTACTCGCATGCAGGTAGATGGAATGAAAACAATAATAATGTTCTCCGTGATTTTATCCTTGGCGACAACCCCCATCCTCGTCGACGTACTGAGTGTTTTCTGGAGAAGCCCGGTGCCGCTCGTTAGCTACGAATGTCAGTTCAATCACAACGCTTGTTTCAAGCCTGAAGTGAGGTTCGCCTCCCTTCATTGACTCCATGCGTGTGCCAAATTGCTAGGTCTGGTATGGCGACCCGGATCAGGAGCACGGCAGCTCCACCCTGGAAGGCGGTGACGTGATGCCCATCGGTAACGGTGTGGTACTGATCGGCATGGGCGAACGATCGTCTCACCAGGCCATCGGCCAACTGGCGGTCAACTTGTTCAAGCACAAGTGGGTGGAGAAAGTGATTGTCGCCGGTCTGCCCAAATCTCGCGCGGCGATGCACCTGGACACTGTGTTCAGTTTCTATGACCGCGATGTAGTGACCATCTTCCCGGAAGTAGTGAACCAGATCAGGGCCTTCACTCTGCGCCCTGACGAAGGCAAACCGGGTGGCATCGACATTTGTCGCGAAGAAATCAACTTCCTCGACACCGTGGCCCTGGCCCTCAATCTCAAAGCGCTGCGCGTCGTCGAAAACCAGCGGCAACAGCTTCGCCGCCGAACGCGAGCAATGGGACAACGGCAACAACGTGGTGGCTGTGGAGCCGGGCGTGGTCATCGGCTACGACCGCAACACCTATACCAACACCCTGCTGCGCAAGGCCGGATGGACCCAAGAGCGCCACGTTTAGCCAGTAAACGCGCGTTATCGTTAACGACCATCGTCGGAACGCCGCCCGGAGCAAGCTCGCGCCTACAGTGGACCGCATTCGCAGTGCGGTACCGATGAATCAGCCAACGCAGTCCTTTTTAATCCTTACTCGTGATCGTTACAATGGCAGTCCAAGGCATTTGGCCATTCAGAACTGCGCAGCCTCAAGCAGGTAGAGTGAGTCGCTGCCGGCCTTCACCGATGCGCTCAACGAATGAATGCGCGGCAGCAGGCGGGCGAAATAGAACCGCGCCGTACCCAGCTTGCTCGCATAGAAATC
>DQGF01000283.1:0-2308 GCA_003525045.1 Pseudomonas sp.
AGCAAGCCCGCTCCCACATGGGTTTTGTGGTGTTTGTAAAATCGGTGCTTAAGGCATAATCCGCCCAACTCAAACAACAAGGACGCCGCCCCGTGAGCTCAGTCAACAAGTCGATTTTGTTGGTCGATGACGATCAAGAGATACGCGAGTTGCTGGACACCTACCTGACCCGCGCCGGTTTCCAGGTCCGTACCACCCCCGACGGTGCCGGCTTTCGCCAGGCCATGAACGACGCGCCAAGCGATCTGGTGATTCTCGACGTGATGCTGCCGGACGAAGACGGTTTCAGTCTGTGCCGCTGGATTCGCCAGCACCCGCGTCAGGCCCAGGTGCCGATCATCATGCTCACCGCCAGTTCCGACGAAGCGGACCGCGTCATTGGCCTGGAGCTGGGCGCCGACGACTATATTGGCAAGCCCTTCAGCCCCCGTGAATTGCAGGCGCGCATCAAAGCGCTGCTGCGCCGCGCGCAGTTCGGCCAGGAGCGGTCCGGCAGTGAAGTGCTGGCTTTCGATGACTGGCGCCTGGACATGGTCAGCCATCGGCTGTTCCACATCGACGGCGAAGAAGTGATTCTCTCCGGCGCCGATTTCGCCCTGCTGAAACTGTTCCTCGATCACCCTCAGGAAATCCTCGACCGCGACACCATCGGCAACGCCACCCGTGGCCGCGATCTGATGCCACTGGATCGCATCGTCGACATGGCCGTCAGCCGCCTGCGTCAGCGTCTGCGCGACACTGAAAAACCGCCGCGGCTGATCCGTACCGTGCGCGGCAGTGGCTACCAACTGGCAGCCAGTGTGGTTGTCAGCAATGGCCACTGAGGTTTTGCGCAAGCTCGCCGCCAAGGTGCCCGTGCCGCGTTCGCTGCTCGGGCGGATGTTGCTGCTGACCTTGCTGGCGGTGTTGTTTGCCCAGGCGCTGTCGAGCGTGATCTGGGTCTCGCAACTGCGCGCCACGCAGCTTGAAGGCCTGGTCACCAGTGCCCGCAGCCTCGCGCATTCGATGACCGCCAGCGTCAGTTACTTCCGTTCGCTGCCAGTGGCGTTCCGGCCGTTGGTACTCGATCAGTTGCGCAGCATGGGCGGCACCCGGTTCGTGGTGACCCTCAACGACAAACCCTTGGGCATGGAAGTGCTGCCGATCACCCCGCGTAAAGCGGCGGTGCTCAAAGCGGTTGACGAAGTATTGCGTCAGTCCCTGGGCCAGGACATCGATATCTCGGTGACGTTCGTCAGCCCCGAGGATCTGCGGATCTTCAACGGCGGCCTGAAACTGGACGAGTTGCCACGCTCCTGGGCGCATTACGCGCTGACCCTGGAACCGGTCAATCCGCCGGTGCTGGTCACGCAGATCCAGTTGGCGCCGGGGGAATGGCTGTACATCGCTTCGCTGTTGCCCGAGCCCTATACCAGCCTTGAAGAGCAGGGGCTGCCGGCGCAACAAGTCTGGTTCATCGTCCTCACCAGTGGTTTCCTGCTGTTGTTCATCGGCTTGCTGGTGCACTGGCAGAGCCGGCCGCTCAAGCGTCTCGCACGGGCGGCACGCGATATGTCCTTGGGGGCCGAAGTCGAACCGGTGGCCGAGGGCGGCGGCAGTGAGGTGGTCGAGGTGGGCCGTGCCTTCAATGCCATGCGCGAGCGTATCAGCCGCTACCTGACCGAGCGCAGCCAGTTGTTCAGCGCGATTTCCCATGACCTGCGCACGCCGATTACCCGGCTACGACTGCGGGTGGAACTGCTTGAAGACGAACAGCTGCAAGCCAAGTTCGGCCGCGATCTGGATGAGCTGGAGCTGCTGGTCAAAGGCGCGCTGCAATGCGTGAAAGACACCGACATCCACGAAAACATCGAGCCGGTGGACCTCAATCACGTGCTCGATTGCCTGGTAGAACCGTACCTGGCGCCCAACGGTAATGGTCGGGTGACCCAGCAAGGACGGGCGCTGGCGGCGTATCCCGGTAAGCCGTTGGCGCTCAAGCGTTGCATTGGCAACCTGATTGACAACGCCTTGAAGTATGGGCAAAACGCGCACCTGCACATCGATGACGATGACAGCGCGTTTATCCTGCATGTCGATGATGAAGGGCCGGGGGTTCCGCAGCAGCGGCTGGAGCAGGTATTCGAACCGCACTTTCGCTTGGCCGGTCAGCAGCAGGGATATGGATTGGGGTTGGGGATTGCGCGCAACATTGCGCATAGTCATGGGGGGGAGGTCAGCCTGCAGAATTTGCGTGAGGGTGGGTTAAGGGTGACCCTTCAATTGCCCCGTAGTGTTGACTAGGAATACCGCGTTATCGTTCTTCGCG
>DQGF01000283.1:2662-7651 GCA_003525045.1 Pseudomonas sp.
GAGCCTGCTCGCGAAAGCGTCAGACGCTTCAACACATCCCTCAAGGCAAATGTCACAACCCGGTGACATAACTCACCCCCTTCGTTACAAGCCCTCCACCGCCCGTTGTTTAGACTGCCCCCAGTCATAACAACAAAAAAAGGCACCCCATGGACACCTTCCAACCGGCCTTCAGCAGTTGGCTGAACGCACCTGCCCATCAGCAATGGCTCGCCGCCGAAGGCCTGCGCCTGCTTTCATTTGCCAAAGCTTCAAAGCTCGCCGAAGGCTTCGGCAATCTCGATGAAAAGGGCCGCCTCCCGGCCAACGCCAAAGCCGAAACCATGAACACCGCGCGCATGACCCACAGCTTCGCCATGGCCCACATCCAGGGCCTGCCGGGTTTTGCCGAGCTGGTGGATCACGGTGTCAAAGCCCTCAGCGGTCCATTGCGCGACGCCGAGCACGGTGGCTGGTTTGCTGTCGCCCAGCATCGCGACGACAACACCGACAAAGCGGCCTACCTGCATGCCTTCGTCGCCTTGGCCGCCAGTTCCGCGGTCGTCGCGCAACGTCCCGGCGCCCAGGCCCTGCTCGATGACGCCATCCACATCGTCGACACGCATTTCTGGAGCGAGGAGGAAGGCGCGATGCGCGAGTCCTTCAACCGCGACTTCAGCTGCGAGGAAGCCTACCGCGGCGCCAACAGCAACATGCACGCCACCGAAGCCTTTCTCGCGTTGGCCGATGTCACCGAAGACAGCCGCTGGTTATGCCGTGCGCAGCGCATCGTCGAGCGCGTAATCCACACCCATGCCGCTGCCAACGACTACCTCGTGGTCGAGCATTTCGATCGTGACTGGCAGGCGCTTCGCGAGTACAACCACGACAATCCGGCCGACGGTTTCCGCCCCTATGGCACCACACCGGGCCACGGCTTCGAATGGGCGCGACTGCTGCTGCACCTCGAAGCGGCGCGGGTCCAGGCCGGCATGCTGACGCCGGGATGGCTCGCCACCGATGCGCAACAACTGTTCGAACACAATTGCCGGCACGGCTGGAACGTCGACGGTGCGCCGGGCATTGTCTACACCCTCGACTGGGACAATCGCGCGGTGGTTCGTCATCGTCTGCACTGGACCCATTGCGAAGCCAGCGCGGCTGCCAGTGCCTTGCTCAAGCGCACTGGCGATGAACAGTACGAACACTGGTACCGATTGTTCTGGGAATTTTGTGACAGTCATTTCATCGACCGCTGTGATGGCAGCTGGTATCACGAACTCGATCCGCTGAACCGCCCGAGCGCCGATATCTGGGCGGGCAAACCTGACCTGTATCACGCCTGGCAAGCCGTGCTGATCCCGCGCCTGCCTCTGGCGCCCAGCATGGCCACTGCCCTGGGGCAGGGGTCCCAGAGCGTTCCTGTGTAACCATGTGGTGACATTCGAACGTCCCTTCGTTACCTGCGAAGGGATGACTCCTGTTTAGAATCCATGCAGCGCAAGCACCAGACTTGCATGCATAACAACAAGAAAGGTACTACTAGATGAATGCGATTTCTCGCCTCGCTACTGTCATTTCTCTCGCCTCGCTGCTTCCTCTGTCTGCATTCCCGTTGAGTGTCCTTGCCGCTGATGCCAAAGGTTCGGTGGAAGTCGTTCACTGGTGGACGTCGGGTGGTGAAAAAGCAGCGGTCGATGTTCTCAAGGCTCAAGTCGAAAAAGACGGCTTCACCTGGAAGGACGGCGCAGTCGCCGGTGGTGGCGGTTCCACGGCCATGACCGTACTCAAAAGCCGCGCAGTCGCCGGCAACCCGCCGGGCGTGGCACAGATCAAAGGTCCGGACATCCAGGAGTGGGGCAGCACTGGCCTGCTGAGCACCGACGCGTTGAAAGACGTTTCCAAGTCGGAAAACTGGGATGGCCTGCTGTCGAAGAAAGTCTCCGATACCGTGAAATACGAAGGTGATTACGTCGCCGTGCCGGTGAACATCCACCGCGTCAACTGGCTGTGGATCAATCCGGAAGTGTTCAAGAAAGCCGGGATCGAAAAAGCGCCCACCACCCTCGAAGAATTCTATGCCGCCGGCGACAAGTTGAAAGCCGCAGGCTTCATCGCGCTTGCCCACGGTGGTCAGCCTTGGCAGGACAGCACCGTATTCGAAGACGTGGTGCTCTCGGTCATGGGCGCCGACGGTTACAAGAAAGCCCTGGTAGACCTCGATCAGAAAGCCCTCTCGGGTGCCGAGATGACCAAGGCCTTCACCGAGCTGAAGAAACTCACTGGCTACATGGACCCGAACCGCGCCGGTCGTGACTGGAACATTGCTGCCGCCGACGTCATCAACGGCAAGGCCGGCATGCAGATGATGGGCGACTGGGCCAAAAGCGAATGGACTGCCGCCAAGAAAGTCGCCGGCAAGGACTACCAGTGCGTGCCATTCCCCGGCACCGAAAAAGCCTTCACCTACAACATCGACTCGCTGGCGGTGTTCAAGCTCAAGGCTGACCGTAAGGGCGACATCGCCGCCCAGCAAGACCTGGCCAAGGTTGCTCTGGGCAAAGACTTCCAGAAAGTCTTCAGCATCAACAAAGGCTCGATCCCGGTGCGCACCGACATGCTCAACGACATGAGTGGCCTGGGCTTCGATTCTTGCGCTCAATCGGCGGCCAAGGACTTCCTGGCGGACGAGAAGACCGGCGGCCTGCAACCGAGCATGGCGCACAACATGGCCACTTCCCTGGCCGTGCAGGGCGCGATTTTCGACGTGGTCACCAACTTCATGAACGATAAGGACGCTGACCCGGCCAAGGCCAGCGCGCAACTGGCATCGGCTGTGAAAGCTGCCCAGTAATCTCCGGCACTGAGTAATCCCTGTGGGAGCGGGCTTGCTCGCGAATGCGCACTGACATTCAACATTGATGTTGACTGATACACCGCCTTCGCGAGCAAGCCCGCTCCCACAAGGGATCGCCGTGCCGATTTCATTTTCTCTGAACCTGGATTATCCCGATGAGCTCTGTGGCGGTTTTCAGCAAAGCCTCACCGTTCGATACGCTGCAACGCTGGTTACCCAAGTTGGTACTCGCGCCGAGCATGCTGATCGTGTTGGTTGGCTTCTACGGTTACATCATCTGGACATTCGTTCTGTCCTTCACCAATTCCAGCTTCATGCCGAGCTACAAGTGGGTCGGCCTGCAGCAATACATCCGCCTGATGGACAACGATCGCTGGTGGGTCGCGAGCAAGAACCTCGCGGTCTTCGGCGGCATGTTCATCGGCATCAGCCTGGTGCTGGGGGTGTTCCTCGCGGTGCTGCTGGATCAGCGCATTCGCAAGGAAGGCTTCATCCGCACCGTGTACCTGTACCCGATGGCGCTCTCGATGATCGTCACCGGTACCGCCTGGAAATGGCTGCTCAACCCAGGCCTGGGCCTGGACAAGATGCTGCGTGACTGGGGCTGGGAAGGCTTCCGTCTCGACTGGCTGGTGGATCAGGATCGCGTGGTTTACTGCCTGGTGATCGCAGCCGTGTGGCAAGCCTCCGGATTTGTGATGGCGATGTTCCTGGCGGGCCTGCGCGGTGTCGATCAATCGATCATCCGCGCCGCGCAAGTCGACGGCGCGAGCCTGCCGACCATCTATTTGAAGATCGTTTTGCCGAGCCTGCGCCCGGTGTTCTTCAGCGCCTTCATGATCCTCGCGCACATCGCGATCAAGAGCTTCGACCTGGTGGCGGCAATGACTGCAGGCGGCCCGGGCTACTCGTCCGACCTGCCGGCGATGTTCATGTATTCCTTCACTTTCAGCCGTGGCCAGATGGGCATTGGTTCGGCCAGCGCCATGATGATGCTCGGCGCGATCCTGGCGATTCTGGTGCCGTACCTGTACTCCGAATTGCGAGGCAAACGCCATGAGTAATCAACTTGGCAAACCAGGTATCAGCTTCAGCCGCATCGCCATCTACGCAACCCTGTTACTGGCCGCGGCGATCTACCTGATTCCGCTGGTAGTGATGCTGCTGACCAGCTTCAAATCCCCGGAAGACATCCGCACCGGCAACCTGCTGAGTTGGCCGCAAGTGATTGACGGCATCGGCTGGATCAAGGCCTGGGACGTCGTGGGCGGTTACTTTTGGAACTCGGTGAAAATCACCGTGCCGGCGGTTTTGATCTCGACGTTTATTGGTGCGATGAACGGCTACGTGTTGTCGATGTGGCGCTTCCGGGGTTCGCAACTGTTCTTCGGTCTGTTGCTGTTCGGCTGCTTCCTGCCATTCCAGACCGTGCTGCTGCCGGCCTCGTTCACCGTCGGCAAACTCGGCCTGGCCAACACCACTACGGGTTTGGTGCTGGTACACATCGTCTACGGCCTGGCGTTCACCACGCTGTTCTTCCGCAACTACTACGTGAGCATCCCGGATGCGCTGGTCAAGGCTGCGCGTCTGGATGGCGCGGGCTTCTTCACGATTTTCTGGAAGATCCTGCTGCCGATGTCGATCCCGATCGTGATGGTCTGCCTGATCTGGCAGTTCACTCAAATCTGGAATGACTTCCTGTTCGGCGTGGTCTTCGCCAGTGGCGATGCCCAGCCAATTACCGTGGCCCTGAACAACCTGGTCAACACCAGCACCGGGGCCAAGGAATACAACGTTGATATGGCCGCCGCGATGATCGCCGGGCTGCCGACACTGTTGGTCTACATTTTCGCTGGCAAGTATTTCCTGCGTGGGCTGACGTCCGGCGCGGTCAAGGGGTAGAACATGGCAACTCTCGAATTACGCAACGTCAACAAGACCTACGGCGCCGGTTTGCCGGACACCCTGAAAAACATCGAACTGAAGATCGATGACGGTGAGTTCCTGATCCTGGTCGGCCCCTCGGGCTGCGGTAAATCCACGCTGATGAACTGCATCGCCGGTCTGGAAAACATCAGCGGCGGGGCGATTCTGGTGGATGACGCCGACATCAGTGGCATGAGCCCCAAAGATCGCGACATCGCCATGGTGTT
>DQGF01000171.1:0-10256 GCA_003525045.1 Pseudomonas sp.
ACGACGACCACACCAAAGAGTCTCCTTACGAACAACCGGACTACCCGACCCTGTTCCCTCGCTGGAACTCCAGCCTGACCGCTCACAACCAACCACTGATCCGTCCGCGCGTCTCTGACACCCTCGACTACGAAGGTGAGATGGCTGTCGTACTGAAAAGCGGCGGTCGCCATATCCGCAAAGAAGACGCCCTTGATCAGGTCGCCGGTTATGCCCTGTTCAACGAAGGTTCGGTGCGCGCATATCAGTTCAAATCGCCGCAATGGACCGTTGGCAAAAACTTCGACAACACGGGTGCATTCGGTCCGGTACTGGTGACCGCCGATGAATTGCCAGCCGGTGGCAAAGGTTTGCTGCTCGAGACCCGCGTGAATGGCAAGGTCGTACAGTCCGCCAATACCGAGGACATGTTGTTCGACGTGGCCACCCTCATCTCGACGCTGAGCGAAGCAGTGACACTGGAGGCCGGCGACGTCATTGTCAGCGGCACGCCTGCCGGCGTCGGATTTGGCATGACGCCAAAGGTCTTCTTGAAAGCCGGTGACATCGTCGAAGTGTCTATCGAAGGTATCGGCAAGCTGGTCAATCCGGTCGTCGACGAAGTCTGACCCCAGCGCTTTGAACGCGGCGCAGGGCCGCACCTACCCCTGCGCCTGACAATAAGAATAATTAAATGGAGGCCGTCATGAGCGTGTCCCCTGGTGTGCATTCAATCGATCACTACGCGCTGAATGTTCCGTCCCTGGACGAAGCCAGCCAGTTCTTCGAAAACTTCGGCCTCGACGTTCAACGTGAACCGAATCAACTGCTCCTGCGAGCAGCCGACGGCCATGTCTGGGCCAAAATCTTGCCCGCGCCCTCCAAGTCCCTGGCTTACCTGAGTTTCAATTGCTACGAACGGGACTATGGAGCCCTACGCGAGCAGATTGAAGTTGCGGGCGGGCGCTTCGAGGAGTGTGCCGAACCCGGAATCTGGTTTCGCGACCCGGACGACAACCTGTTGCAGGTCAAGGTCGGCGACAAAACCATGCCCGATCAAAAGACAGTCCACCACCACAGCAATACTGCACCGAACAGCCGCGGTGCCACCACCCGCGACGGCGTGGCAGCGGTCCGCCCTCGCCGCTTGTCCCATGTCCTGTTATTCACTCCGGATGTGCTGGGCGCGCTGAATTTTTATGAGCAGGCACTGGGCCTGAAACTCTCCGACAAGTCGCTGGACATCATCGCTTTCAGTCACGCCCCTCACGGATGCGACCATCATCTCGTGGCGTTCGCCAAAAGCTCGGCCAAAGGTTGGCATCACGCGGCGTGGGAAGTCGACAGCATCGATGAAGTCGGTGCGGGTGCTTCGCAGATGGCCGCTGCCGGACACGTGAAGGGTTGGGGCACCGGCCGTCATTGCCTGGGGTCGAACTACTTTCATTACGTGCAGGATCCGTGGGGCTCGTTCTGCGAGTACTCGGCCGACATGGACTACATCGGCGCAGGCGTCGAATGGCCTGCTGGCGATTACTCACCGCAAAACTCTCTGTATCTGTGGGGCCCGGACGTACCGGCCAACTTCATTTTCAACACTGAAGCGGACATTCCGGCACCTGCCTGAAGGCCGACCTACCCAACTGAAAGCCTGACATGCCTGCATTGCGCAGCGCTTTTGCGCTCACGCAACAGGCTCGGCCATGCCCGGAAATCACCGCGAAGTACACGAGGCACAGATCATGAATCAGCACACCACAGTCGATGTCGCCATTGCCGGTTACGGTCCCGTGGGTCAGACCCTCGCCATTTTGCTGGGTCAAATGGGCTACTCGGTCGCCGTATTCGACCGTTGGCCAGCGCTTTACCCTCTCCCGCGTGCGGTTTTCTACGACCATGAAATACGCCGGATCTTTCTCTCCTTGGGCCTGGGTGAAGAGCTCGCAAAAGTGTCTCAGCCCGCAGGGCTCTATCAATGGTTCAACGCAGACTGGAAGGTCTTGGTAGAGATCGACTGGTCCGCTGAATCGATTAGCGATGGGCCGTTTGGCTATCTGTTTAACCAGCCGTCACTGGAAGCGGCGTTGGATCGCAAGGCCAAAAGCTTCGGTAACGTGCAAATCCAACAGGGCTGGGAAGCCACCGCGCTCACACAAGACGCCAGTGGCTGCGACATGGTCCTCAATCGGATCATTCGTCAAGACGGCAAGTTTTCCCTCGGTGAAGAGCAGCAAAGTGTCCGCGCTCGTTACGTGATCGGTGCCGATGGCGCCAACAGTTTCGTGCGTCAGTCGCTGAACATTGAATGGCAAGACCTGGGCTTCCAGGAGGATTGGCTGGTGGTCGATCTGCAGCCCAAGCCCGGCGTGCAACTGGATGTGCCGGACATCGGCCAATGGTGCAACCCCGAGCGCCCCACCACCATAGTGCCCGGTGGTCCTGGCTATCGCCGGTGGGAGTTCATGCGTCTGCCTCACGAAACCATCGAAGAACTGCACGACACTGACAAGGTTTGGTCGCTGCTCTCGCGTTGGGTCACCCCGGACACCGCGGATCTGGTACGCCACGCGGTGTATCAGTTCCGTTCGCGCATTGCCTCGCACTGGCATAGCGGCCGGGTGATGTTGGCCGGCGATGCCGCCCACGTGATGCCGCCGTTCATGGGCCAGGGCATGTGTTCGGGGATTCGCGATGCGTGGAATTTATCCTGGCGCCTGGACTTGCTGCTGCGTGGATTGGCTGACAACACCCTGCTCGACAGCTACACCCTGGAACGCAAACCTCAGATCCGCGCCGTCATCGAGGCGTCCATGGCGATGGGCAAGGTGGTCTGCGTGTCGGACCCGGTGAAGGCGGCCGAGCGTGACGCAGCATATTTGAGCGGCAACGTTGCACCGCTGCCGCCGTTCCCGGGTTTAACCGATGGTCTATTGCAGGAGGAGGGCCAATTGCGCGGCATTCTTGGGGTACACGGCTCGATCGAAATCGAGGGTAAGGTCGCTCGCTACGATGATGTCATTGGTCGCAGTTTCCACCTGCTGGTCAGAGGCGACCAGGATCCCTTGTCCGTTCTGACCCCTGAGCAACGGGCATTCATTGCTGATTACGACTTGAAAGTCGTTCGGCTCGCAGACACCGCTGATAGCGCCAAAGGCATCTACAGGGATGTTTCAGGAAAATACCTGAAGTTCATGGCTGAGGCCGGACTCAAAGCCCTCATCGTGCGCCCGGACTACTACTGCTATGGCGGGGTTGCGGAACTGTCTGCACTGCCCAAATTGCTCAACTCACTGCGCGACCAGTTACATCACTGCCCCAGCCAATACCCCGTCGACAACGGCGTAAAAGCCTGTCGCGCCTGACACCTGATTTTCCGGGGGCATGGACGCTCCACCCTAATAACGCTGACAACAAAAATAAGAGACAGATAATGAACAACATCAAGGTGAAAACGCTTGGTGCGGTTTTGGCCGCCTTCGCTACGCTCAATACCCACGCCGCCGAGAGTCCTGAAGTAGGTGAAGGCACGCTATTTCGCAGCCTGTTTGGCAACACGCTGGAAAAGGACTACGGGATTCACGTTTCCAATCTTCTAGACGTTGCCTACTCACGCAATAATCGTTCGACACATGGCGAGCAAAAGAATGGTTTAGGCAATTTGCCGCTGATAGGGTTTGCGGATGAAGGACTGGAATTGGGTAGCTTGCATCTGTTTGTCGACAAGGCGGTCAAGGGCAACATGGTGCCGCGCGTCACACCGCTGCCCGGCCCTGCGCCAAGCGAAGCGTCCTTCGGTTTCACCTTTGAAATGCTCTACGGGCGCAACGCTCAATTCGCCCGCACCCAGGGATGGGACATGCACTGGGATGTCAACTCACCAGGGGATGACGACCTGGCCAAGGCCCAGCGCGGCAAACAGAAATTCCTTGCCCTGCCCAACCTGGCCGCAACGGCTTACCTGCCCTACGGCACGGGAGTGACCGCCATGGCCGGAATCTTCGGCCCGGCGATGGGCTATGAAATACCCCCCAACCTGCGTGCCGCACGAAACCAGTTCGCCAGCAAAACGTACGCGTTCCTCAGTGAACCAGGCACTGTCGCAGGCCTCATGCTGGGTACACGGTTGTACAACGGCAAATCGGCGATTCTCGGCGCGGAATTGGGCGTTGTGCAGGGCTGGAACAATTTGCGCGACAACAACGATAAGAAGTCGCTGATGGGCGCGGTGCGTTGGCCCACCGCCGATATGCAAACCTGGATTGATTACGAGTTCATCCTCGGCGATGAGCAGAACGATAGTTTCAGCGACGTACAGGCACCGACCTCGCGCCTGGTGTCCCCGGACGGGCAGTTCAAACAACAGCACTCGCTCAATGGCTGGCATCGCTTCGACTCGCACTGGTCGATAGGCGCAGACGTCGTTTATGGCCGACAAGACGGCGATGGCAAAACCTCGACTGTCGACATCATCAACGGCCCAGGCTTCGACGGTGCTCATTGGTGGGGGGCCAACGCGACCCTCACGTATCAGCAGCGGCCAGATCTTTCCTACTCGGTGCGTGCTGAACATTTTGCCGATCCCGATGGCTTTATTTTGTTTCCGGCGACCACCGCTCGCGGCAACTTCAACGCGCTGACCGCCGGCCTGCGCTACGACCTGAACAAGTACATCTCGCTGCGCCCCGAAGTCCGTTACGACGTCTTCGATGGCAATGCAGACGATCATCCGTTTGGTGCCGGTCGCGACCGATCGCAACTGACCGGACTGGTGGAAGCGCTGTTTTATTTCTAAATCCAGTGTGTGGATGAGTGCACTGCTGAGATCGGACGCCTCCCGTGGTTGGTCTATAGTCGACAGTGCACCATGAATTAATTGAATTGATTGAATCGACGGAATCGATAGTTAGCTAGCTACTCATGTCGTTACAATTGCACTTTCACTCCGAAGGGTCGCCGGGCTATCTACGAGTGCTGGATGCTTAGGACATATAGTCGAGGATGCTACCCCTAATGAGACCGACCATCACCATCGCTGCTGCTGCAGGATTTATCTTCAGTACCGGTTTTACAGTAAACGCCGCAGCGGATGAGCCGATGTTTTCCTCGTCGTCACGATGGATGACCGGCGATTGGGGAGGCCTTCGAACGGAGTTGCTCGAGAAAGGTTACGACTTTCAGTTCAGCTACCAGTCGGAGAGCGCCACCAATATCAACGGTGGCTATGATCACGATCGCGCTGCGCGGTACACCGACCAGTTCAATCTGGGCGGTGCCATCGATCTTGAAAAAGTTTTAGGTTGGCAAGATGCGAACTTTCAACTCTTGATTACCGAGCGCAGTGGCCGAGACATCACTAATGATCGGCTGACTGACCCACGTACGGGAACCATTGGTTCCTCGGTTCAGGAGAACTATGGGCGCGGTCAAACCTGGCGCATTACCACGCTGGCCTATCAGCAAAAGTTCTTTGACGATGTGCTCGACATCAAGGTGGGTCGCTTGCCGATAGGCAGCGACTTCGATTCGACAGGCTGTGTGTTCCAGAACAACTCCCTATGCGGCGGCTTGGTCGGACACGCCTCGACGGTGTGGTTCAACTCCCCCGTTGGGCAATGGGGTGCGCGGGTCAAAGTCAACTTCACCCCTGAGATCTATGCGCAGGTAGGGGCTTACGAGTACAACCCGACCTTGTTGGACAGTAACAACGGATTCAAGCTGAACACCTCTGGCCGCGAAGGCACGACCTACGTCGGGGAGGTCGGCTGGACGCCTGCATTGGGCGCGGCCGGATTGGCTGGCAAGTACATGGTCGGTGGATACTGGAACAACGCGACGGCCAACGATGTGCTGGAAGACCGCAACGGCAACTTCAAGCAAGTGTCTGGAAATTCGGCGGACCAGCTCGATGGGCGATACGGGATGTATGCCTATGCCCGTCAACAGATCACCAGTGTTGACGGTGATTCCAAACGCGGACTGAGCCTCTTTGCCCATTACTCCCAATATGACAAACGCAGCAGCACCCTGGATTGGCAGGCCCAAGTCGGCGCCATCTATGCGGGCCCGTTTGACGCACGACCTCAAGACGCGGTCGCGATCGGTTTCAGCGAGCTGCACGTCAACCCGGCCCTGTCGAAAAATCAGCGCCTGCACAACACCGTCAATTCCCTGAATGATTACAACGATCCCGCTTATCAGCCCATTCAGCGCGCCGAATATGCCGCCGAGATCCATTACGACTTCAGGTTGACACCCTGGTTGATGGTGCGACCGAACATTCAATACCTGGCCAACCCGGGTGGGGTCTACGAAGTGGACAACGCCACCGTCGTGGGCTTGACCGTCAACACGGTTTTTTGATTTGAAACCAGGCCCTGCGTCATGGAAGTGCCAGGGCCGATGTTCCTCAACTGCATAAGAGGTGTGAAATGATACTTAGAGTTACCGGCGTTATCCTGGCACTTATAGGGATCGCCACCTTATATATGGGAGGCCAATTGATCCTCGTCGGAGGTTCGCCGGCCTACGCGATTATTGCGGTCTGCCTCCTGATCACTGCCGTGCTCCTGTTCATGAGGAAGCGGGCTGCGCTGACATTCTATGCCGCTGTCATGTGGGCGATACTGATCTGGATCATAGCGGAGGTCGGCTTCGATAAGTGGCAATGGATACCCCGGGGCGATCTCTTCGCGCTGATTGGTTTCTGGTTGGCCCTCCCATGGGTAACGCGCGCCTTGTACGCCGGCGAGAACAAAAAGTTTCATCCGGTGTTGGGCGGGACAGTTGCGGTCATGATGGTGCTCGTTGTCGGGATCATGTTCTATGACCCCTACCCTCATCAGGGCGAAATTTCCAATCCCGTGATCAGTCAGAAAACCGATGCCCCCTCCGAGGATTGGACTGCCTATGGTGGCACCAATGAAGGACAGCGATTCTCGAAGCTCGATAAAGTAAACGCCACTAACGTCAAGGATCTGCAAGTCGCGTGGGAATACCATACGGGCGACCTTCGGGATCCAGCTAAGGATGCAAGCGAGTACACCTTCGAGGCCACACCGCTCAAGGTCAACAACCGACTGTACATCTGCACTGCGCACAATGAAGTTCATGCCTTGGACCCTATCTCCGGCAAGCTGGCCTGGAAATACGAGCCGACAAAAGACCCCTCGTATCTGGTACAGCACCAGACATGTCGCGGCGTCAGTTATTATTCAACGGCCAACAGTGAGACTGCCGCGCCCGCCTCCAGCGGCCAATGCCAAAAGCGCATTATCACCACGACGGCTACTGCGAAGCTGATTGCGCTGGATGCCGACACTGGCAAACCCTGTACCGATTTCGGCCAGGACGGTGTAGTCGACCTCACGGCAAACATGGGACCACTGCGACCGCACGCACTGATGCAGACGGCAGCTCCCCTGGTGGCGGGTGACCTGGTGATTCTGGGCGGCTCGGTGATGGACAACGGCTATAACAGCGGCAATCCGTCCGGTGTGATTCGCGCCTACAACGTCATGACCGGCAAGCTCGTCTGGAATTTTGATCCCGAAACTCCGGATCACACCTCCCCGATCGATCCGGCTGGACAATACAAGCAAGATACCCCTATTGCTTGGGCGACCCTGAGTGCGGATATCAAAAACAATCTCGTTTACGTGCCTTTCGGAAATGCCTCCCCCGATGAGCTGGGGCTGCAACGCAACGAAGACAGCAACGTTGAAAAGTTTCGAGATACGCTGGTGGCCCTGGATCTCAAAACCGGTGCCTTCAAATGGAAATTCCAAACGTCCAATAACGATCTTTGGGATCGAGACAACCCGTCCCAACCTTCCATTATGGATATCGGGCCCAAAGGACAAGAACAGCCTGCGATTTTGCTGCCGACCAAGGTAGGCAATATCTTCGTATTGAATCGACTCACCGGCGAGCCCATTGTGCCCGTGGATCAAGTCGCAGTGTCTGATAAGGGCGGTGTGAACGGCGAGCGTTTTGCCAAGACTCAACCGGTATCGCGTCTCAACTTTATCCCTGAACCCCTGAAAGAAAGCTCCATGTGGGGGCTGACCCCTTTTGACCAGATGTCTTGCCGCATCGCCTATAACCAGCTGAATTACACCGGGAACCCTTGGACCCCTTCCAGCGAAACGGGCTCTCTGATCTTTCCTGGCAATATCGGTGCCTTCAACTGGGGCTCGATTGCCGTGGATCCGCAACGCCAGATTGCGATCGGAGCCCCGGTACGTTTGGCTTACAAATATACGTTGATCAAGCGTGATGCGAACACTCAGGAAAAACGCCTGTTCACCGCGGATAAAACACCGTATTGGAATGAGAACTTCCAAGGTGATTACGCGATCAACATCAAGCAATTTGCGTCCGGCCTGGGCATTCCTTGCATCGCACCACCGTGGGGTCGAATGGTCGGCGTCGACCTGCTCACTGGTAAGACCCAATGGATGCGTCGTATCGGTACCACCAAGAACCTGAAGACGTCGTTCTTGCCTGGGGCTTTCCCTATCGGTTTGCCAATGGGCATGGTTGCTCACGGTGGCCCGCTGGTGACAGCAGGTGGTGTCGTGTTCCATGCGGCCACCGCGGATAACTTCATTCGCGCGTATGACATCAATAGCGGGGACCTGCTTTGGCAATATGAGCTGCCCGCGGGTGGGCAGGCTACTCCATCGACCTATGTCGGTGAGGATGGCAGCCAGTACATTGTCATTTCTGCTGGCGGTCATGGTTCGCTTGGAACGACCTTGGGCGACAGTGTCATCGCTTTCAAATTGAAATAACCACTCACGAGGCCGTGCACTGCATGGCCTTTCAAGTCGCTGATTTCGGCACAGGGTGCTGAGCAGCGACCGCTGTCTGCACTCGACGGAGTCGTTTCTCTGAAACCCGTGCGGGCAAGAACGACCTGACGGTCAGCTTTATGCGCAACGGCCAACATGCCGAGGACGCCATTCGGCAAGTGGACGTTCTGACTCTGGGGCGACCGTTTTATGCTATATTTTATTAGCTAAGTTCGCTTACTGCTATTTTGCTTTTTCAATAGAAGAGGACTAAATAATGAAGCGTAAAATGATCTATGGATTGCTGTTGTTATCAGTATCTTTCGGTCTGCAAGCGGCGGATAGCGACACGTGCTCAAATGATATTAAATCGCTTGAAAATATCATGAACAGTTACGGACCAACTAACGACATCTATAAACTTGTAACAGAGAACATTAAACAGGCAAAAGCGGCCCAGGCTAGTGGGGATAATGAAAAATGCATTGCAATCACCTCAATGACGCTTGCAAAGCTCAAACACTACAATAAATAGTTTGCCGAATTTCAGTCGGGGCGCTTTTAAGTTATCCGCGTGACTGGCGTTACTGACGCCAGCCATGCGGTGTTTGTATCGCTACTGATCATTTCGCGTTAAAAGCCTACCGCCCTAACCTACTCGCCCCACTCGTAACTTTTGGCAGTCGCGGAGTAGTCCGACCCTATCCAAGGCTTAATTAGAAATAAATCAGGGTTTCGATCATGGCTCCGAGGCGGTCCCGGTCCCGACCATTACCATAGGGTCGGTCATGATCTTTAGGGTCAAACCAGTCGTAGCGGAGTTCCGGTCGCAGTGACATTTTTGCGTAATAGAGGTTGAAGCGCCTCTGCGCGTTTGATCAGCTCCGCGATGCTGGGTGCAGGCGCGATTGCAGCGAGCGTGCTGACGTCTTGGAAAATCACTTCTGAGCTCATACCGACCTCGAATGTCACAATGTACAAAAATGTCATTTATAAATTCCGGGTAAGCGAATCCCTCCGGCGAGCACAGCTGCAGCGCGCAAAGCGGATCACAAACCAGGTTTTGGTTTTCGTTGGACGGTCAGACTGTCAATGCTGGCGACAGACCGTTATCGATGACTTTTGAAAACCGTGACATGCCAATGCGAACGAGCGCAAGGCGACGTTGGATGAGGTCGGGCGGCGGGATGGGAGGGGTTGAACATTTTCGTCTCCTATTATTTTTATGACGATATTGTCATTACGACAATGTTGTTTAATGTAGGACAAGAATTTGGACCGCACAAGGTTTATTTGGACATATTTGTCATTATGAAAAATAACCTATAAATTGTCACTCTGAAGCCACGTCATCGCCTGAGGCTAGACCGTGCAAACACTAGAAACAGCCCCTGCCCTCTCGGACCACCGTCCTAAAGTCGCCAGGAAAAAACGTCAAGTCATGCGCAGCAAATTGCTTGATGCGGCGATGCGCGTGTTTGCAGC
>DQGF01000171.1:10552-13185 GCA_003525045.1 Pseudomonas sp.
ATGCGGCGATGCGCGTGTTCGCAGCGCCGCGTGGGGCAACTCCCGTCATTGATGATGTGATCCGTGAAGCCAACGTATCGCGGGGCACCTTCTACAACTATTTCGATTCGCTGGATCAGGTACTCGTGGCTATTGGCCAGGAGCTCAACAACCAGATGACCACCGACATCCTGCCGGTCTATGACGTCCTGACCGAGCCTTGGCAACGTGCGGCGGTTGCGTCCAGGCTTTTCCTGGTGCGTGCCCTGCTTGATCCTAAATGGGCGGCTTTTGTGACCCGTGTTGATGCTTGGCAACACAACACACTCGTCGCGGAGTACATGGAAAAAGACCTTGAGAACGGCAAACTCGCAGGTGACTTTACGTTCGACCGCGTCGACGCTGCGACCGATTTCCTAATGGGCGCATCCGCGCATGGCATACAAGCCATTCAGCAAGGCGTGGACCGTCCCAATAACTACATGGACGCCTGCGTGCGCCTGACCTTGTCGAGCCTTGGTTGCACGACTGAAAAATGCGAAGCCGGCGTGACATTTTCCGTGTCGTATTTGAAGTCATGGCTGAGCGGAGAAATGACAGCCACCAGGCCTGAGTGGGCACTCGATATGGATTGCAAAGTCGTTCAGGAACTACTCGCCTACTCACCCGATTGAATGGTGCTGACGTCAGCGGCGCTTGTGCGCTCAACCGTTTTGCATTCAACACTTCAGGAAGTGCTTCATGAAAGCTGCCGTAGTCCACGATTTCAATGCGCCGCCACGTTACGACGACTTCCCCGCTCCGTCGGCTGAATTCGGCGAAACGACGGTCCAGGTTCGAGCCGCAGCACTCAGTCAACTGGTCAAGGCCCAAGCGTCGGGGCGTCATTACAGCAGCGGCAAGACATTGCCCTTGGTTCCAGGCGTGGATGGCGTGGGCCTGCTACCCGATGGGCGTCGGGTGTACTTCGCCTTTCCGCGGAAACTGTTTGGCTCGATGGCTGAGACCAGTGTTGTGCAACTGCAGAACTGCGTGGACATCCCCGATGATGTGGATGACGTAACAGCAGCGGCCATCGGCAACCCCGGCATGTCGTCATGGACCGCCCTGCTGGACCGGGCAAAATTTCTCCCGGGCGAAAATATATTGATTAACGGCGCCACCGGCGCTTCGGGACGCCTGGCCATTCAGATTGCGAAACACCTGGGCGCAGCAAAGGTCATCGTCACCGGCCGCAATGCTCAAAGCGTAAAAGGACTGGCTGCGCTGGGTGCCGACATACTGATCCCTCTCGACGTACCCGCAGACGAGCTCAAAGCCTCGTTTCGCGAAGCCTTGCATACCCATAAAGTAAACGTCGTACTCGACTACCTGTGGGGACCTTCGGCCGAATGTCTGCTGAGTGCGGCTGCCGGCCAAGGTCATCAGTCAGGCGAGCCGCGGATTCGATTCGTGCAGATAGGCTCGCTGACCGGCAATGACATCAGTCTGCCAGGCTCACTGCTGCGCAGCTCTGGTCTGGAGCTGATGGGCAGCGGCCTGGGCAGCGTTTCCAACGCTGGACTGGTCCAGGCGGTGGGCGGCGTTTTACGTGCGATCAGCACGGCAGGGCTTTCGATTGCCGCTGAAGCGGTGGCGTTGCAGGACGTGGAAAGTGCCTGGCTGAATGAAAGTTCTTCGCGACTGGTTTTCACCGTGTAACGACAACACTTACTGATCCGGCCGGTCGCTGACGTTGTGATTTAGACGTTGAGTATTCGGAGATCAAGACAATTGGTCCCCGACCTGTCACACCACAAACGCACGCTTTCAAGTGCGCTCCAGGAGAGACACATCATGGCCCATTTTCGCAACAGCACGTTGGCGAGCGCTGTGCTCATCGCCATAGCGGCTATGCCGCACGTGACGCAGGCGCAGGACCATCCATCCGCACAACTTACACCAAGCACCATGAAGCGCATCGGCACGATTGACGAACGTTATCAGTCGTACAACGTCGAGATGCTTGAGGTCACCGGAGGTAAATTCTGGAAGTCGTACGAAGGCATTAAAAAGGCCGCCTCCGGGGGTTCAAAGGGTGAAGACCAAAGCGGGGATGCACCCGTTGGAATGGACCCCGGCCTGTACCAGTATCGCCCCCCGCTCGACCTTGCCAACAAGCGGTTGCGCGCCATGGCCCAGGCGCTTGCTCCAGCGTACATGCGGGTGAGCGGTACTTGGGCGAACACTACCTATTTCGCCGACACGGACTCATCGCCCAAGGAACCGCCGCAGGGCTATGGTGGTGTGCTTACACACCAGCAGTGGTTGTCAAGTATCGACTTCTCGCGTGCCGTAAACGCGCCCATTGTGACGTCAATGCCTACAAGCGTCGGCACCCGTGGGCCGGATGGCCTCTGGCGGCCCGACCAGGCCCGCCGCTGGCTCGACTTTACCAAGGCACATGGCGGAACAGTTGCGGCTGTCGAGTACATGAATGAGCCCACGCTGGCTGCCATGGGCGGCGCCCCCAAAGGTTATGACGCGGCGGCGTTCGGGCGTGACTACCGGGTATTCAACGCGTTCATGCGCAAGGAATTTCCGGACACCAAACTGCTCGCGCCGGGCTCGGTGGGCGAAACGTACGCTGATTGGGCCGTCGCCATGGGCGGATA
>DQGF01000171.1:13500-13642 GCA_003525045.1 Pseudomonas sp.
GCCGTCGCCATGGGCGGATACGGCGACCAGGCAACGCTGCCAGCCGCTGAACTTGCAGCTTCGACAACTGATGCCGACGCGTTTTCCTACCACCATTATGGTGCTGCATCGCAGCGCTGTGCGGATCAAGGTTCCCAGACAA
>DQGF01000360.1:0-5354 GCA_003525045.1 Pseudomonas sp.
GTGACGGCCCCTTCGCGGGCAAGCCTCGCTCCTACAGGGTTCTTTATTGGCGGACCAGGCGGTGGTTTGGCAGCTGAACTTCTTCAGTGCTGCGGTACGGGTTGATGTCCAACCCACCACGACGCACATACCGCGCATACACCGTCAGTTTCTCCGGCTTCAGCAACCGCTGCAGGTCGAGGAAGATCCGCTCCACGCACTGCTCATGGAAGTCCGAGTGCTGGCGGAAACTCACGATGTACTCCAGCAAACTCGCATGATCCAGCGCCGCGCCACGGTATTGCACCGCTACGCTGCCCCAGTCCGGCTGGCTGGTGACCGGGCAGTTGGATTTGAGCAAATGGCTGTGCACGCTCTCCTCGACGATGCGCGACTCATCGCAACGCAGCAGCTCCGGACGCGGATGCTCATAGTTGCTGACGCTGATATCCAGATCATCGATGCACACGCCTGGCAACGCCACGACGCCTTCGGCTTCAACGTCTCGCAGGCTGCGAATGCGCACACCGACCGGTTTGCCGGCCGCGGCCGACAGGTCCTGCACCAGCGTGGCTTCAAGGCTCGCGTTATCGGCAAACGGCGTCTGGTTCAGGGAGTTCAGATACAGCTTGAACGACTTGGATTCGATGATGTTCGGCGAATCCGCAGGAATGCTGAACTCGCCGATCGCCACCACCGGTTTGCCCGACGGCAACAGCCACGACAGCTCGAAGCAGTTCCAGAAGTCCACACCCTTGTACGGCAGGGTTTGCGCCGTCAGGCCCAGCTCGGCCCACTTCGCGGTGCGCGGGATCGGGAACAGCAAGGACGGCGTGTAGGTGGCGATGTATTCGCTGGATTTGCCCAGCGGCGAGTGTTCGGCTGCGGGATGCATGGCGGAAACCTGACTGAAGTATCAGCGGATTCTACCAGCCTTTGCGCCCGGCTGTAGGAGCAAGCTTGCTCGCGATGGACGTTAACGATAACGCGTGTTGACTGGTTAAACGCGGTGCATTGACGCCTCGGCGTGGGCGAGTCCATCCAATTACAATACAGGTCCCACAGGTCCTACGGTCCTACAGTCAGCTTGCCGACCATGCCCGCCTGATAATGCCCGGGAATATTGCAGGCAAATTCCAGCTGGGTGGTCTTGGTGAAGGTCCAGGTCAGTTCCGCGGTTTTGCCCGGCTCAACCAGCACGCTGTTTGGGTCGTCGTGTTTCATCATTCCATGATCCATGCCGGCCGCGCTGTGGTCCATTACCTTCATGCCTGTAGGCGTAAGCATGCCGCTCTGCTGCATCTTCATCATTTCCTGCTGATGCCTGGCATGCATCGCCGCATCGCCGAGGTTGAATTCGTGCAGCAACTGGCCTTTATTCACCAGCACAAAACGCACCGTCTCACCGGCCTTGATCTCGATCGCACCGGGGGTGAACGACATGTCGCCCATCACCACTTCAACGCTGCGGGTGGCCTTGGCAGCCGGGGCTGGTTGACCGAAGTCGAAGGTATGCGCCGACGCAGCCCACACCGGCGAGCTCAGCACCAGCAAACACGCGGCCAGCATCAGAGGTTTGCGCAAAAACATGGTCGTACTCCAACAAGATAAGGTTCAGCCTGTGGAAAACTCTAAACTGCTGCCACTGCCTGCAACCTGACAGCCAGATTACAACTTTGTCAGCTTGGCCAGTAATGACCTTGCCCACGGTATAAAGCGTTCGTTCCATCTGCCCCGAGTCGCCCATGAAACTGCTGATTGTCGAAGACCAACCGAAAACCGGCCACTACCTGCGCCAGGGCCTGACCGAGGCCGGGTTCAACACCGAACTGGTGGCCGACGGCAGCACCGGCCAACAACGGGCGCTGAGCGGCGAATACGCGCTGTTGATTCTCGATGTGATGCTGCCCGGCCGCGATGGCTGGCAGATTCTACAGGCGGTGCGCAGCGCTGGCCTCGACACCCCGGTGCTGTTTCTGACCGCGCGAGATGCGGTCGAGGACCGGGTCCACGGCCTGGAACTGGGTGCCGACGATTACCTGGTCAAACCCTTCGCCTTCTCCGAACTGCTGGCCCGGGTCCGCAGCCTGTTGCGTCGCGGCAGCGCCACGCCTCAGGAAACCAGCCTGCAACTGGCCGACTTGCGCCTGGATTTGATCCGCCGTCGGGTCGAACGCAGCGGCCAGCGCATCGACCTGACCGCCAAGGAGTTTGCCCTGCTGGAAATGCTCCTGCGGCGCCAGGGCGAAGTCCTGCCCAAGTCGCTGATCGCCTCCCAGGTCTGGGACATGAATTTCGACAGCGACACCAACGTCATCGAAGTGGCGATCCGCCGTCTGCGCCTGAAGATCGACGATGAGTTCCCGAACAAGTTGATCCACACCGTGCGCGGCATGGGTTACGTTCTTGAAGAGCGCCCGGCCTGATGCGTCGACTGTCCTTGAGCAGTCGGCTGGCGCTGTTGTTTGCCGCCTGCACGGCCGTGGTTTCATTGTTTGCCGGGGTGTTGTTCAGTCGCGCCAGCGAGGCGCACTTTGTTGAACTGGATCAGCAATTGCTGGACGGCAAGTTGATCGGTCTGCGCCGTGCGCTTCACGATCTTCAATCGAGCGAGAGCGAAGTCAAACTGGCGGATGAGTTGAGCCGACAGGCCGATCTGTCGCTGCGGATCACCGGCAGCGATGGCCAACGCTGGTATGACAGTTCGCCGCGCCTGCCCGACAAGCTGCCACGCAAACCAGGCCTGTCGACCCTGACCGACGCCGGTACGGACTATCGCGTGCTGAATGCACCGCTATTCCTCGACCAACCCGACTCGCCGCAGCTGACGCTGCTGCTGGACATCACCCATCACCAGCACTTTCTGCAACGCATGCAGCGCCTGATCTGGCTGACCGTCGGCTTGTCGGCCCTGGCCACCGCCCTGCTCGGTGCCTGGGCGGCGCGCAGCGGGTTGCGCCCGTTGCGGCGCATGGGTGCGGTCGCCAGCGGCGTGTCGGCGCAATCGCTCAACGCGCGCCTGCCCGAAGCCGACATGCCGCCGGAACTCGCGGAAATGGCCCACCACTTCAACGCCATGCTCGGACGCCTGGACGACTCTTTTCAGCGGCTTTCGGCCTTCTCCGCCGACATTGCCCATGAACTGCGTACGCCGCTGTCGAACCTGCTGACCCACACCCAGGTCACCCTCACCCGCCCACGACCGATCGAGGATTACCGCGAAGCGCTGCACAGCAACCTCGAAGAACTGCAATGGATGGCACAACTGGTCAACGACATGTTGTACCTGGCCAAGGCGGATCACGGCTTGTTGATGCCCAAGCGCGAGCCGCTGGAACTGGCGGAGGAAGTGGATCTGTTGCTGGAGTTTTTTGCGCCGTTGGCCGAGGACGCTCGGGTCAGGTTGAGTCGTGAAGGCAGTGCGCACATGGAAGGCGACCGCAGCATGTTGCGGGGGGCGCTGTCCAATCTGCTGGATAATGCGTTGCGGTTTACGCCGGCTCAGGGCGAGGTTCGGGTGTTGATTGTCGAGCAGCCCAAGGGATTGAACCTGACTGTTGAAAACAATGGGAATGGGATTTCGGAAGATTTGCTACCGCGTTTGTTTGACCGGTTCTATCGGGCTGATCCGGCGCGGCATGAAGGTAGCAGTGAGCATGCGGGGTTGGGGTTGGCGATTACCCGGTCGATCATTCGGGCTCATGGTGGGCAGATTCGGTGTGAATCGGATCGGGGGTGGACGCGGTTTGTGATTGAGTTGCCGAAGGGGGATTGAGGCCAGCAGGGTCGGCCCCTTCGCGGGCAAGCCTCGCTCCTACAGGTTTGATGTCGATGCATCATTTGCGTTCGACACAAATCCTGTAGGAGCGAGGCTTGCCCGCGAAGGCTATTTCAGAGTTTACGAATACCGCAACGCGGTAGCCGGCTCGATCTTCGCCGCACGCCATGCCGGATAAACGGTGGCCAAAAAGCTCAGAATGAACCCCGCCGAGCAGATCAACAACACATCCCCCCCCTGCAATTCCGACGGCAGATTACTGACGAAATACACATCAGAACTAAAAATGTGCTGCCCACTGACCCGCTCCATCCAGCCCACCAGCTCGCTGACGTTCAGCGCCGCAATAACGCCGAGCACGCCACCGATCAAGGTACCGACCACCCCGATCACCGTGCCCTGGACCATGAAGATCGCCATGATCTGCCTGGGAGTGGCGCCGATGGTGCGCAGGATCGCAATGTCCGCGCCCTTGTCGTTCACCACCATGATCAGGGTCGCGATGATGTTGAACGCCGCCACGGCGACGATCATCAGCAACAGCAGGCCGATCATGGTTTTTTCCATCTTCATCGCGCTGAACAGACTGCCCTGGGTGTGGGTCCAGTCGTCAGCCCTGTAAGCCGTGCCCAACCCGCCGGCGATATCGCTGGCGACCTTGGGCGCGGCGTACAAATCCGTCACCGCCAGGCGCACGCTCTGCACCTGGTTCGGCTGCCAGTGCTGCATCTGCGCGGCGTCGGCCAGGTGGATCAACGCCATCGAACCATCCAGCTCGGCACCGACCTTGAACACGCCGACCACGTTCAGCCGCTGCATGCGCGGGGTGATCCCGCCCGGTGCGGTGCTGACTTCCGGTACGATCAAGGTGATCTTGTCGCCGACGTTCAAGCGGAAACGGCGCGCCGTGATCTCACCGATCACCACGCCGAACTCGCCCGGTTTCAAGGCGTCGAGACGCCCCTGGACGATGTGCTTGGCGACGATCGAGACCTTGCCTTCCTGCGCCGGATCGACGCCGCTGACCTGGATCGGCTGCATCGTGCCCTTGTAGGACAGCATGCCTTCCATCTCGGTGAACGGCACCGCGGCCGTCACTTGCGGATTTTTCATCGCGGCCGCGGCCACCGGCTGCCAGTCATCGATCGGATTGACGCCGACGATGGTCGCGTGCGGCACCATGCCGAGGATGCGCGAGCTCATTTCGCGCTGGAAGCCGTTCATCACCGACAGCACCACGATCATCGCCAATACGCCAAGGGCGAGGCCGATCATCGAGGTCATCGAGATGAAGGAAACAAAGCGATTGCGGCGCTTGGCGCGGGTATAGCGCGTGCCGATAAAGATCGATAACGGTCTGAACATTCGCTGGGGCACCGTATAAAAATAAAAGACCCGATGCCTTTTCAGGCATCGGGTTTCGGCTAATCAGATGGGGGTCAGGTAACCTTCCTGCAGGTGCAGGACGCGATCCATCTGGCGAGCCAGGTTCATGTCATGGGTCACCACCAGGAACGCGGTGCGCATCGAGACGCTGAGTTCCAGCATCAAATCCTGAATACCCTGGGCCGTGTGCGAGTCGAGGTTGCCGGTCGGC
>DQGF01000360.1:5645-5813 GCA_003525045.1 Pseudomonas sp.
CGAGGTTGCCGGTCGGCTCGTCGAGCATCACCAGGCCCGGCTGGTTCACCAGGGCACGGGCGATGGCCACACGCTGACGTTCGCCACCGGACAGCTCGGACGGTTTGTGTTCCAGGCGATGGCCCAGCCCTACCCGCTCCAGCAACGCCGTCGCCCGCTGACGCGCTT
>DQGF01000258.1:0-3732 GCA_003525045.1 Pseudomonas sp.
CCGAAAACCGGGGTTTGATCCAGACATTGTGGTGAGGCCAAGGGCCTCCTCGCGAGCAGGCTCGCTCCCACATTGGGTCTGCGCATCAACACAAATCCCCTGTGGGAGCGAGCCTGCTCGCGAAAGCGGTGAGTCAGCTAACAAATGCTTTTCCTGACACACCGCTTTCGCGAGCAGGCTCGCTCCCACATTGAACTGAATAGCAACAGACCCAACGGGGTTTAGCCGTTGGGTCCAGGGTTAACGCATTATTGCGCTTTTTGCGGCTGTTGAGCTTTCCAGGCCTTGAACTCGGCCCATTCCGCGCGACGTTCGGCCTTTTTCTTCTGGATCTCGTCGAATTGCTTCTGTTGATCCGGCTTCAGCAAGGCACGCACGTCGGCTTCGGCTTTCTTGTGGTTGGCGGCCATTTCATCTTTCATGGCTTTCTGGTCGGCTGGCGAGAGTTTCTCCAGATACTTGTCGACCACTTGCTTACGCTCGTGCATCTGCTCGCCCATGATTTTGCGGATCTGCTCGCGCTGTTCGCGGCTCAGGTCCAGTTGGCTGTACGGGCCTTTACCGTGCATGCCGTGCATCTGACCGCCGTGGCGCGAGCCGTCCATCGGGCCACCCATCGGGCCAGCACCTTCAGGCATGGCCATGGCAACGGTTGGCAGGGCGGCAGCGAACATCAGAGCGATAAGAGTCTTGCGCATGGTGAATCTCCTTGTCTCGTTCCCGGTACGTTCCGGATGAGTTCAGATTACGCAGATCAAGGTCAGCGGCGGTCAGCGGAGCGTAAAGCTTGGGTAAAGACGATTTCTCTCCGACCTTACAAACACCGTGACCCCCCTGTAGGAGCGAGCTTGCTCCGGGCGGCGTTCCGACGATGGACGTCAACGATAACGCGTGCTGCCTGGATGAACGCGTTGTCCCGACGTTTTTCGCGAGCAAGCTCGCTCCTACAAGTGCCTCGCAGATGACACGTCAGAGGCTGTAGTAGTACCCACGGCTGCGCAGGGCGACGATGCGCGGCCGACCGTCGGGGTGTGGGCCGATTTTTTTGCGCAGGTTGCTGACGTGCATGTCCAGGCTGCGGTCGTACAGGGTCAGTTTGCGGCCGAGGGCGATTTGCGCCAGATCCTGTTTGTCCAGCGGTTCACCAGGTTGCTTGAGCAGTGCTTCAAGCAGGCGGCTTTCGGAAACGGTGAGGGTGAATTCCTGTTCATCGATGCTGACCACGCCGCGCACCGGGCTGAAACACAGGTCGCCGAGTTCAAGCTGGCTGGACACCGCCGTTGGATGACTGCGGCGCAATACGGCGCGCAAGCGGGCTGTCAGTTCTCGTGGGTCGCAGGGTTTGGCCAGGTAGTCGTCGGCGCCGAGTTCCAGGCCGAGGATGCGATCCAGCGGCTCGCCCCGGGCCGAGAGCATCAGCACCGGCAAGTCCGGATGATCGCTGCGCAATTGCTTGAGCAACTCCAGACCGCTGCCGTCCGGCAGCATCACGTCCAGCACTACGGCCGCCGGCGAGGTGTCAGCCAGCGCGCGACGGGCGCTCTGGCCATCGTGGCAGGCGCGGACGTGGAAGCCTTCCTGGCTCAGCCAACTGCTCAGGAGCTCACACAGCTCCTGGTCATCATCAATTAATAACAGCTCGCTCATGAATCACTCAATTTAGCCATTGCCGGCGTTTTCTGGTT
Source organism: Pseudomonas sp. (assembly GCA_003525045.1). Lineage (GTDB taxonomy): Bacteria > Pseudomonadota > Gammaproteobacteria > Pseudomonadales > Pseudomonadaceae > Aquipseudomonas. The sequence continues at coordinate 1,686 of DQGF01000258.1, forward strand.
GCACCACTGGCGAAGATACCGCAGAGCAGGGCCAATAGCGCTACTCCCGCACCGATGACGAACCATTGTTGCTGGTCGGTCAATAAACGCGGCGCACTGCTGGCCTGAGCTTCTTTGAGTTGCAGCTTCAGGCGCTGGTTCTCCTGGCGCAATCGGGTCAGCTGGACACTTTCGCGTTCGCCATCAGTATTTTGCAACTGTTTAACAAGCTCTTCCCGTTGCCGTTCGCTCTCTTTCAAGCGTTGCTGCAACTCGGTGACCTGGCTGCCGGCGCTCAAGGACACAGGCGCCGAATGACCGCCAGCGGTGCTTTCTTCAGCGTGGGCGGGTGCCACGATCGACAACGTGACTAACATCAGACACAACGGACCTTTGCGCATCGCGATTCCTGATTCCAATACGAGTATTGGGCAGGTTGTCGGCCGTTAAGGAAGAATAATGAGCGTTGAGAGCGCGATGAACCGATAAGGTTCATCGCGCGGGGCATTAGGGCAGGACTTGCTTGAACGGCTTGACCGAAACGTTGGCGTAGACGCCCGCGGCGATATACGGATCGGCGTCGGCCCAGGCCTGGGCGGCACTCAGGGAATCGAATTCGGCAATGATCAGGCTGCCAGTGAAGCCCGCTGCGCCCGGATCATTGCTGTCGACCGCCGGGTGCGGGCCGGCCAGAACGATGCGACCTTCGCCTTTGAGCACTTGCAGGCGCTCAAGGTGGGCAGGCCGTGCGGCCAGGCGGGCTTCCAGGGAGTTGGCGACGTCTGTGGCAATGATTGCGTAAAGCATGTCAGTCCTCGGTTTTTGGCGTTGTGGTATCGGCGTCGTGCAAATGGCGGGACAGGTAGATGCCCTGTGCGACCAGGAACAGCAAGGTCATGCCCAGGCTGCCGAAGACCTTGAAGTCGACCCAGTAGCTCTGGAAGGTGAACGCGACAAACAGGTTGGCGGCACCGCAAAACAGGAAAAACCCGATCCAGGCGATGTTCAGACGGGTCCAGACCGGCTCCGGCAGGGTCAGCGCGTGGCCCATGATGCGTTTGATCAGCAACTGGTCACCGACGAAGTGGCTGCCGATGAACGCCAGGGCAAACAGCCAGTTGACCACCGGGGCTTTCCATTTAAGGAAGGTCTCGCTGTGGAACGCCAGGGTCAGGCTACCGAAGACCAGGCAGGCGATGAGGGTCAGCCACTGGCTCTTCTCCAGCTTGCGCTGCTTGATGAAGAGCGTGCCGTAGACCACCAGGGAGCTGACGATCAGCATCGCGGTTGCACTGTAGATACCACCTACAGTCAGTTGATGACCGGCGATATCGACGACCCGTGGATCGATTTTGAAAACAATGAAGAACAGCAGGAGCGGGATGAAATCGATGAATTGTTTCACAGTGGCAGCCAGAAGCAGGATGTGGCGGCATAATAACAAACATATGGGCGCGCGATAGCGCCAGCTGATTTGAGGTAACACATCCCCGTGAACGTTGATTTGCACTGCCACAGCACGGCCTCCGATGGTGCTCTCGCGCCTGCGGTACTGGTTGCGCGTGCGTTCGAGAAAGGCGTGCAAGTCCTGGCCTTGACCGATCACGACACCCTCGAAGGCCTTGATGAGGCCCGCAGCGCGGCGACCGCGCTGGGCATGCAACTGGTCAATGGCGTCGAATTGTCCTGCACCTGGGGCGGCGCGACGATCCATGTGTTGGGCTACGGATTTGATGTGAATGCACCGCCGTTGGTCGAGGCGATTGCCAGATTGCACGATGGCCGTTGGCTACGGTCTGAGGAAATAAGCCGCAAGTTGGCACTCAAAGGCATGCCGGGTGCACTGGAAGGTGCCCGGGCCGTTCAGCAGGCGCTGGGCGACAGCGGCAACGCGCCGGCCCGTCCGCATTTCGCCGACTGGATGGTGCGCGAAGGTTTCGTCAAGGATCGCGCCGAAGCGTTCCGCAAATGGCTGGGCGCCGGCAAGCTGGGGGACGTCAAGCAACACTGGCCGACCCTGGAAGAAACCGTCGAAACCCTGCGCGCCGCGAAAGCCTGGGTCAGCCTG
>DQGF01000258.1:4039-6845 GCA_003525045.1 Pseudomonas sp.
TCTGGGTCAGCCTGGCGCATCCCTGGCATTACGATTTCACTCGCAGCAAACGTCGCCGGCTGATTGCCGACTATATTCAAGCAGGGGGCCACGCGATCGAAGTGGTCAATGGCCATCAGCCCGCGGAGCAAGTGGGCAGCCTGGCGATTCTTGCCCGTGAGTTCGGTCTGCTGGTCAGCGCCGGCAGTGACTTTCATGGCCCTGGAGGCTGGTCCGAGATCGGCGAATATCGCCCGCTCCCGGAGGATCTGCCACCACTGTGGTGTCGATTCAAACATGACCCAATTATTGCCGCCGTCTGAACAGGTAGAGAATGTGAGTCAATTTTTCCAGATTCATCCGGAAAACCCGCAAGCGCGCCTGATCAAGCAGGCTGTAGAGATCATCCGCAACGGCGGGGTGGTGATTTATCCCACAGACTCTTCCTACGCCATTGGTTGCCAGATCGGCGACAAGAATGCCGTGGAGCGCGTGCGCCGGTTGCGTCAACTGGATGAGAAGCACAACTTCGCGCTGATTTGCAGCGACCTGTCGCAACTGGGGCTGTTTGCCAAGATCGACACCGGCACCTTCCGCCTGCTCAAGGCGCATCTGCCGGGGCCTTACACCTTCATTCTCAACGCCACCCGCGAAGTCCCGCGGCTGTTGTTGCATCCGAAAAAACGCACCATCGGACTGCGCGTGCCGGCGCATCCGATTGCATTGGCCCTGCTGGAGGAGCTCGGCGAACCGCTGATGAGCGTGACCCTGATCATGCCCGGCGACACCGACCCGATGAGCGATCCTTACGAAATGCGTCAGCTGCTCGAGCATCAGGTCGACCTGATCATCGACGGTGGTTTCGGCGGGATCAAGGCGTCCACCGTGATCAATCTCGCCGATGGCGAACCCGAAGTGATCCGTGTCGGCTGTGGCGACCCAGCGCCATTCATGGCCGAGGCCTAGATGTCCGCAGTCGAACCCGTCGACAGTCAGGCCGAAGCCCAGCAGGAGCTGCCCTTCGCCATGGTCTATGGCCAGGCGGTCATGGAAATGCCGCTGGACCTGTATATCCCGCCGGATGCGCTTGAGGTTTTTCTCGAGGCCTTTGAAGGCCCCCTCGACCTGCTGCTGTACCTGATTCGCAAACAGAACATCAACATCCTCGACATCCCGGTGGCGGAAATCACCCGTCAGTACATGGGCTATGTCGAATTGATGCAGTCGGTGCGCCTGGAGCTGGCCGCGGAATACCTGGTGATGGCCGCGATGCTGGCCGAGATCAAATCGCGGATGCTGCTGCCCCGTGCCGAAACAATCGAAGCCGAAGAAGATGACCCGCGCGCCGAACTGATCCGCCGCTTGCAGGAATACGAGCGCTTCAAGGCGGCCGCTGAAGGCATCGATGGCCTGAGCCGCGTCGGTCGCGACGTGGTGGTGCCCAAGCTTGATGCCCCGGAAGCCCGGGCGCGCAAACTGTTGCCGGACGTGAGCCTGGAAGAGTTGCTGATGTCCATGGCCGAGGTCCTGCGTCGGGGCGACATGTTCGAAAGCCACCAGGTCAGCCGCGAGGCATTGTCCACCCGCGAACGCATGAGCGATGTGCTGGAACGGCTCAAGGGCGGCGGTTTCGTGCCCTTTGTCGAGCTGTTCACCGCTGAAGAAGGACGCCTGGGGGTGGTGGTGACCTTTATGGCGGTCCTTGAACTGGTCAAGGAATCCCTGGTCGAGCTGGTGCAGAATGAGCCGTTCGGGGCGATCCATGTCCGGGCCCGAGCCGAATAACGAGTTGAATCATGAACCTGACTGAACCCCGCGAGCTGGCGCCACTGCTTGAAGCCTTTCTGTTGGCCTCTGGAAAACCGCAATCGCTTGAACGCCTGTTCGAGCTCTTCGAAGAGGGCGAACGACCCGAGCCGCCGGTCTTCAAGAAAGCGCTGACGATTCTCGCCAAATCCTGCGATGGCCGCGCCTTCGAGCTGAAGGAAGTCGCCTCCGGGTATCGCCTGCAGATCCGCGAAAAGTTCTCGCCGTGGGTAGGACGTTTATGGGAAGAGCGGCCGCAACGCTATTCTCGCGCCATGCTCGAAACCATGGCCCTGATTGCCTATCGTCAGCCGATTACCCGTGGCGAGATCGAAGACGTACGAGGTGTGGCGGTCAACACTCACATCGTCAAGACCCTGCTGGAACGTGAGTGGATCCGCATCGTTGGCTATCGTGACGTGCCCGGCAAACCAGCGATGTTCGCTACCACCAAAGCCTTTCTCGACCATTTCAACCTGAAGAACCTCGACGACCTGCCGCCGATGGCCGAACTGCGCGAGCTGGAACCTGATCCGGTGCTCGACTTCGACGACGCGCCGGTGCCGGCGGGGCTGCAGGAACTGGCGGATGCCAGCGCCGAGCCGGAAGAGCCGAAGGAGGAAACCAGTTTCCATACATTGTTGTTGGAGCTGGACACGATGGAGGAGGGGTTGAAGACTGATTTCGACGACATTCTGCGCGATGGCGCGGTGACTGACTCCGAAGAGGTGCTGGATCAGCCTGAGCCCGAGATTGAAGTTGAACTTCAGGTCGAGGCCGAAGCCACAGTTGAAGAAGAACAGGAACAAGAGCAGGAGGATGACGTCCTTGGCGTCGCCGAAGCTCGCGCAAAACTCCTGGCCGCTGTCGCCGCGCTCGAACAGCCGAAACCTGAACCCGAGCTGACCGATGAAGAAGCAGAAGCCCAGGCACTAGCCGAAGCCATCGAAGCCGAACGCCGCGAATTCGAAGACTGACCCCATTCTGTGGGCTATGGGGATCCCCTGTGGGAGCGAGCCTG
>DQGF01000571.1:0-5234 GCA_003525045.1 Pseudomonas sp.
GCCCGCGAAGCTTTTCAGGCAGACGCCGCCTCTTTGTAAGTCTTCAGCGCCTTGAGCCGTTCGCGCTTGATTGCCTCGCCCAGCTCCGGCCCCTTGAATCCCTTCTCCAGCAACGGTTGAACCGCCACGCTCCGCGCAGCTGTCGCCGCCCCGCGCAAATACTCCGCCTGTGGATAACTTCTCTGTTCCAGACCTTTGCGCCCGCGCGCGTCCATCTCACACGCCGCGATAAACTCCTCGAATCGCTGCGGCCGACGGTACACGTCGAAGCTCTGCAACAACTCCACTAAGGTTGAGGGCTTCAACTCCAGGGCGCGATGGCCGTGGGTGTGATACTGGCCAACCAGCAGCGCCAGTTCCTGACAATCTTTCGGTGCCTTGAAGCGTTCGTTGACCGCTTTGATTAACTTCAGGCCTTTGTGTTCATGGGCGATATGCCGGGGCCATTCCTCCTCCGGCGTCAATCCTTTGCCCAGGTCATGCAGCAGGCAGGCCCAGCGTACAGTCAGCGGTTGCTTGTGCCGCGCTGCTTGCTCCAGCACGCTCAAGGTGTGCACCCCTGTGTCGATTTCCGGGTGATGGGCCTCCGGTTGCGGTACGCCGAACAGTGCGTCGATCTCCGGCATCAGCACCTTGAGCGCGCCGCATTCGCGCAGCACCTGAATAAACACCTGTGGTTGATCCTCCATCAGCGCGCGGGAAATTTCCTTCCAGCTTCGTTCCGCAGTCAGGGCTTCCAGTTCACCTGACTCACTGAGCTCACGCATCAGTTCCAGTGTTTCGGGTGCAACCGTAAACCCCAACTCGGCGTAACGTGCCGCAAAGCGGGCAACACGCAGAACCCTTAGCGGATCTTCGGCGAAAGCGGGGGAAACGTGACGAAGTAGGCGTGCCTCGAGATCGCGCTGGCCATGGTAAGGATCGGTCAGGTTTTGCTGCTCGTCTTCGGCCATGGCGTTGATCGTCAGGTCGCGACGGATCAAATCTTCTTCGAGAGTTACTTCAGGGCTGGCGTGGAATATGAAGCCGCCGTAACCGCGTCCGCTTTTGCGTTCGGTTCGGGCGAGGGCATATTCCTCACCGCTTTTGGGGTGAAGAAATACCGGAAAGTCAGCCCCCACGGGGCGAAAGCCCTTGGCGAGCATGTCCTCGGTAGTGGCGCCTACCACGACCCAATCGATATCGGTGACAGGTTTGCCCAGCAGGCGATCGCGAACTGCGCCACCGACTTTATAAATCTGCATAAAAAACCTCCGTTAGCTCGACAGAATAACCTTTGCGTCGAACTTCCGGAGGCAGAAACAGGATCAAAGATGGATGACGGCCAGATCCAGTCGGCCGTAATCACCTTCACTGTGCTCGCCTCTCGGCGGAACGTGATGGGTTTTCATCACCTGGTCGCCTTGCAATGTTTCCAGGTGAATGTCGAAGCCCCAGAGGCGATGCAGGTGTTTGAGTACTTCCTCTGTGGACTCACCCAGCGGTTTGCGGTCGTGTTGCTGGTGGCGCAAGGTCAGGGAGCGGTCGCCTCGCCGGTCGATGCTATAGATCTGCACGTTGGGTTCGCGATTGCCCAGGTTGTACTGCGCCGCCAGGGTTTCCCGGATGATGCGGTAGCCCCCTTCGTCGTGAATCGCCGGGACCAGCAGGTCCTCCTTCTGATCGTCATCGAGAATGCTGAACAATTTCAGGTCACGGATCACCTTGGGTGATAGGTACTGCAGGATGAAACTCTCATCCTTGAAGCTGCTCATGGCGAACTTGATGCTCGACAGCCAGTCGGTGCCGGCTATTTCAGGGAACCAACGGTAATCCTCTTCTGTAGGATTTTCACACATGCGCCGGATGTCCCGGTACATGGCGAAGCCCAGAGTGTAGGGATTGATGCCGTTGTAGTAGGGGCTGTCGAAACCGGGTTGATAGACCACGCTGGTGTGGGACGTCAGAAACTCCATCATGAAACCGTCGGTCACCAGGCCTTCGTCGTACAGGTCGTTCATCAGGGTGTAATGCCAGAACGTGGCCCAACCCTCGTTCATCACCTGAGTCTGGCGTTGCGGATAGAAATACTGAGCGATCTTGCGCACGATCCGCACGATTTCCCGCTGCCATGGCTCCAGTAATGGTGCGTGTTTTTCGATGAAATAAAGGATATTTTCCTGAGGTTCGGCGGGAAAGCGCGCATTGTCCTTGTCGCTGTACTTGTCCGCGCCTTTCGGAATGGTCCGCCACAGATCATTGATCTGTTTCTGCAAATGCTCCTCCCGATCCTTCTGCCGACGACGTTCTTCTTCGGCGGAAATCGGATAAGGACGCTTGTAGCGGTCGACTCCGTAATTCATCAGCGCATGGCAGGAGTCAAGCAAGTCCTCCACTGCGTCAATGCCGTGGCGCTCTTCGCACTGCATGATGTACTGCTTGGCGAACACCAGGTAATCGATGATCGAACTGGCGTCAGTCCAGGTACGGAACAGGTAATTGCCCTTGAAGAAGCTGTTATGGCCATAGCAGGCATGAGCGACCACCAGTGCCTGCATGCAGATGGTATTTTCTTCCATCAGATAGGCGATGCACGGGTCCGAGTTGATCACGATCTCGTACGCCAGGCCCATCTGCCCACGACTGTAGGATTTCTCGGTGCTGAGGAAGTGTTTGCCGTAGGACCAATGGTGATAACCCAGCGGCATACCGACGGAGGCGTAGGCATCCATCATCTGCTCGGCGGTGATCACTTCGATCTGGTTGGGGTAGGTATCCAGGGCATAACGAGCCGCCAGACGACTGATTTCTTTGTCGTAGGCCTGGATCAGCTCGAACGTCCATTCGGAGCCGGTGGAGATGGGTTGGCGCTTCTGCTCTTTGGCGGTCATGTCACTAACCTGCGCTGGAAGAGTTCACGGAAGACCGGATAGATATCCCCGGCCGAGACCAGTTGTTGCTGGGCAAAAGTGTCAGAGAAGGCTTCGGCGATGCGTTCATATTCGAACCACAGGGCCTGGTGTTCGCGTGGAGTGATCTCAACGTAAGTGTAGTACTGCACGAACGGCATGATCTGGTTGATCAGGATGTCGCGGCAGATCGGTGAGTCATCGTTCCAATTGTCGCCGTCGGAGGCTTGGGCGGCATAAATGTTCCACTCATTGCTCGGATAGCGTTCGGCCATGATTTCCTGCATCAGTTTCAGTGCGCTGGAAACGATGGTGCCACCGGTTTCGCGGGAGTAGAAAAACTCCTCCTCATCCACTTCTCTGGCGCTGGTGTGGTGGCGGATGAACACGACGTCGATCTTGTCGTAATTACGCTTTAGAAACAGGTACAACAGGATAAAGAAGCGCTTGGCGATATCCTTGGTCGCCTGGGTCATGGAACCGGACACGTCCATCAGGCAGAACATCACCGCCTTGGAACTGGGGTTGGGTTGCTTGATCAGCAGGTTGTACTTGAGGTCGAAGGTGTCGAGAAACGGAACCCGATGGATGCGCGCACTGAGTTTTTCGATTTCTGTTTCGATTTCCTGAATATCACCGAAGTTGTCCGGTTCATCTCGCTTGAGTCGTAGAAGTTCTTCCTTGGCTTCACGCAATTTCGCCCGGCTGCTGCCGGACAGGGCGATTCTCCGGGCATGAGCCGAGCGCAGTGTGCGGATAATGTTGATCCGCGACGGGTTGCCTTCGTTACTGATACCGGCACGAACGGTCTTGAAGGTATCGGTGCCGGTCAGGTTGCGTTTGACCAGGTTCGGCAGCTCGAGGTCCTCGAACATGAATTCGAGGAATTCCTCCTGGGTGATCTGGAAGACGAACTCGTCCATCCCTTCGCCCGAGTTACCGGCCTTGCCGGGGCCTCTGCCGCCGCCACCTCCAGGTGGGCGGGCAATATGCTCGCCGCTGGTGAATTCCTTGTTGCCCGGGTGCACGACGGTCTGCTTGCCGCCGCGACCATGGTGAAGCACCGGCTCGTCGATATCGCGGCCGGGGATGCTGATTTGTTCGCCGTGTTCCATATCGGTAATGGAGCGCCGGCTGACCGCCTCTTCGACAGCCTTTTTGATGTGATCACGGTAACGCCGCAGAAACCGCTGACGGTTCACCGTGCTTTTGTTCTTGCCATTGAGACGTCGGTCGATCACATAGCTCATAGGCCCCTCCGGGGAGCTTCAAGTCGTAAGCTGCAAGCTGCAAGTAGAAGCAGTCACCCCGGTCATCAAGTGTCGCGTGCTTGTACTTGTCGCTTGCAGCTTGAAGCTTGTCGCTGCGTTACTGCGATTTCCGGACCCGTAGGTACCATTCGGAAAGAAGCCGTACCTGTTTGTCGGTGTAGCCCCGCTCGACCATCCGTGTGACGAAGTCGTTGTGCTTCTGCTGATCCTCTTTACTGGCCTTGGCATTGAAGCTGATGACTGGCAGGAGGTCCTCGGTGTTGGAGAACATTTTCTTCTCGATGACCACCCGCAGTTTTTCGTAGCTGAGCCAGGTCGGATTCTTGCCATTGTTGTTGGCCCGGGCGCGCAGCACGAAGTTGACGATTTCGTTACGGAAATCCTTCGGATTGCTGATGCCGGCCGGTTTTTCGATTTTCTCCAGTTCTTCGTTCAGCGCTACGCGGTTGAGGATTTCGCCGGTTTCCGGGTCGCGGTATTCCTGGTCCTGGATCCAGAAGTCGGCGTACAGCACGTAGCGATCGAAGATGTTCTGGCCGTATTCGCTGTAAGACTCGAGATAGGCCGTCTGGATTTCCTTGCCGATAAATTCGATATAGCGTGGTGCCAGGTACTCCTTGAGGAAGCGCAAGTAGCGTTCGCGGGTTTCGGCCTGGAACTGTTCCTGTTCGATCTGTTGTTCCAGTACGTAGAGCAGATGAACCGGGTTGGCGGCAATTTCGTGCGGATCGAAGTTGAAGACCTTCGACAGGATCTTGAAGGCGAAGCGGGTCGACAGACCGTTCATGCCTTCGTCGACGCCCGCGTTGTCGCGGTATTCCTGAATCGACTTGGCCTTGGGATCGGTGTCCTTGAGGTTTTCGCCGTCATACACCCGCATCTTGGAGTAGATGTTGGAGTTTTCCGGCTCCTTGAGACGCGAGAGCACGGTGAACTGGGCGAGCATCTTCAGGGTGTCAGGCGCGCAGTGCGCCTTGGCCAGCGAGCTGTTGAACAAGAGCTTGTCGTAGATCTTCACTTCGTCGCTGACCCGCAGGCAGTACGGCACTTTGACGATGTAGATCCGGTCGATGAA
>DQGF01000571.1:5547-7142 GCA_003525045.1 Pseudomonas sp.
TTGTTCTTGTTGTTGCGGAAGGTGTGCCATTCCGATTCGTTGGAGTGGGCCAGCAGGATCCCGGTGAACGGAATCGCCCCCAGACCTTCGGTACTGTTGTAGTTGCCTTCCTGGGTGGCCGTCAGCAATGGGTGCAGCACCTTGATCGGTGCCTTGAACATTTCGACGAATTCCATCAGGCCCTGGTTGGCCCGGCACAGTGCGCCCGAGTAGCTGTAGGCGTCGGCGTCGTTTTGTGGGAATTCTTCCAGTTTGCGGATATCGACCTTGCCCACCAGTGCGGAGATGTCCTGGTTGTTTTCATCTCCCGGCTCGGTTTTGGCCACGGCGATCTGGTTCAGGATCGACGGATACAGTTTCACCACGCGGAACTGGCTGATATCTCCGCCGAATTCGGCCAGGCGCTTGGTGGCCCATGGCGACATGATGGTGTTGAGGTAGCGCCGTGGGATGCCGAAGTCTTCCTCGAGGATCGCGCCATCTTCGGTGGCGTTGAACAGACCCAGAGGCGATTCGAATACCGGCGAGCCCTTGATCGCGTAGAAGGGCACTTTCTCGATCAGCTGTTTCAGCTTTTCGGCCAAAGACGATTTACCGCCACCGACAGGGCCGAGCAGATAGAGGATTTGTTTCTTCTCTTCCAGTCCCTGAGCGGCGTGGCGGAAATACGACACGATCTGGTCGATGCATTCTTCCATCCCGTGGAAGTCTTCAAAGGCCGGATAGCGGCGGATCACCTTGTTGGAAAAGATTCGCGACAGTCTCGAGTTGGTCGAGGTGTCGAGCAGCTCCGGTTCTCCGATGGCCAGCAGCAGACGCTCGGCGGCGGAGGCGTAGGCGCTGCGGTCCTGTTTGCACAGCTCAAGATACTCTTGCAGCGAGAGTTCTTCCTGGCGTGTGGACTCGAAGCGTTGTTGGAAGTGGCTAAAGATACTCATGACGTCACCTCGCTCGATACGTGGAGCCGACGCCGGATCATTCAGTCGATGCTGGCAGCAACCGAATATGCAGTTGCTGTTTACCCCCCAGAACACTTGCAGAGCTTACAGCCCTGAAAGCTACTCCCGATGATCCGCGCGCCGGTGTACCGGCTCTCCCCTGTTTTGGATGGCCTGCGCTTAAGGATAGTTGGGAATTCAGGAGGTAAAGGCAAGATACGTAATTAGTTGTGGCAGACCGTTCGTCTGCCACCGCGCTAGCCCGCGGGGGCCGGGGGCTTGCGCATTACAAAAAAATTATTCGCTGGCGCCTTGCGCTGTTTCCGAAGGATAAGTTGTACGCCACAGTTCAAATCCGCCATCCATGCTGTAGACGTCGGAGAAGCCCTGGCTGATCAGGTAAGCGGCGGCGCTCTGGCTGGAGTTACCGTGATAGCAGACCACTACGGTCGGTGCGTCGAGGTCGGCGGCACGGATGAAATCCGAGATGGAAACGTTGTCCAGATGCTTCGAGCCGGCGATGTGCAGCGCGGCATAAGTTTGCGGATCGCGAACATCGACCACTACTGCGCCTTGTTCACGCAGGGCCTGGGCCTGTTCCGGGGGGATACGTTTGAATTCGCTCATGGCGGGCTCCTGTGGCTCCGGTGGAAACGG
>DQGF01000571.1:7443-16872 GCA_003525045.1 Pseudomonas sp.
TCCTGTGGCTCGGCTGAAAGCGCAGTCTAGCGCGGGGCGCTGGCTGACGACGGTTCGGAAATTCGTGGGGCGACTGGCGGCACGGCGGCATGTCCATGCTCGTCGCATTTACAGGAAAGGCGTTTGCCAGTGTCGACGTTCATTAGCGTCAAGGCACCGCCCCAGACACAGCCGGTGTCGAGGGCCGAAATCCCCGGCTCATTGCATTTGCCTTCCAGTGCTGCCCAATGGCCGAAAATGATCTTCAGGCCCTTGGTCTTGCGCTCCTTGTGCTGGAACCAGGGTTTGAAACCGGGTGGCGCAGCATCGAGACCTTCCTTGCTCTTGAGATCAAGCTTGCCCTCGGCGGTGCAGAAGCGCATGCGGGTGAAATAGTTGGTGATCACTCGCAGGCGCGCTATGCCTTTGAGGTCGTTGTCCCATTTCGCCGGATCGTTGCCGTACATGCCATCGAGGTAGGCCGGGAACAGGTTGTCGTCGCGCAGGGCAGTCTCGACCTCGGCGGCGCACTTCAGGGCTTTGCGCAGTGACCATTGTGGCGGAACGCCGGCGTGCACCAGCGCGACATTTCGTTGTTCGTCGTAGTGCATGAGTTTTTGCTGGCGCAGCCAGTCCAACAGCTCGGCGCAATCAGGTGCTTCAATAATTTCGCGCAGGGTATCGGCTTTCTTCAGGCGCTCGATGTTCTGCCCGGCGGCCAGCAAGTGCAGGTCATGATTGCCGAGTACGCACACCAGCGATTCACGGATGCTATGGAGAAAACGCAGCGTCTCGAGCGATTGAGGGCCACGGTTGACCAGGTCGCCGACCAGCCACAGGCGATCCTTCGTTGGGTCGAAGGCAACCTGCTTGAGCAGACATTGCAGCGCTTCAAGGCAGCCTTGGAGATCGCCGACGGCATATGTCGCCATCAGTGCAAGGCTCCGGGCACCGCCAGGCGGAATGGAGCGATGATGGCGTCGAAGTGTTTGCCGTCTTCGGCGACCATCTCATAAGTGCCTTGCATCGTACCGACCTTGGAGGTCATGACGGTGCCGCTGCTGTAAGTATGGCTTTTGCCCGCTTCGATCAACGGCTGCTGGCCAACAACGCCTGCCCCGCGAACTTCTTCGACATGCCCGTCACCATCGGTGATTACCCAGTGCCGCGACAGCAGCTTGGCCGGTAACTTGCCATTATTGTGCACGGTGATGGTGTACGCGAAGGCAAAGCGCTCGTGCTCGGGTTGCGATTGTTCTGCCAGATAGCGGGTGACGACGCTGACGTCGACCTGATAACGAGGATCGGACATGCAAGAGGCCTTAAAAACGAAGCGGGACGCGGGGCGTAGCTGATGCAACTCAGTCTAGGCCAAGTATCGGGTAGTAAACCAGACATGGGAGCCGGTGTCCTACCCGATGACGCTTGAGATCTGTCAGATGTCCGCAGTTTTCTGTAGGACCTGTTCGCTCAGCTTGTCGGCCAGTCGCACGAAGGCGGCCAAGTCGAGCTGCTCGGGGCGCAGGCTGCCATCGACGCCGGCGGCTTCGATCTCGGCGTTGCTCAGCAGCAGCTTGAGGGTGTTGCGCAGCGTCTTGCGGCGCTGGTTGAAGGCTTCGCGTACGACGCGCTCCAACAGTTTGTGATCCTTGGCCGGGTGCGGCAGCACCGCGTGGGGCACCAGACGTACGATGGCCGAGTCGACTTTCGGCGGCGGGTTGAACGCGCCCGGGCCAACGTTGAACAGATGCTCGACCCGGCAGTGATACTGAACCATGATCGACAGCCGGCCCCAATCACCACCGCCAGGACCTGCAGCCAGACGCTCGACCACTTCCTTTTGCAGCATGAAGTGCATGTCGCGGATCAGGCTGGCGTTGTGCAGCAGGTGAAAAATCAAAGGTGTGGAGATGTTGTACGGCAGGTTGCCGACGACTCGCAGGCTGTTCGGTGCAGCGTTGAGGCTGTTGAAGTCGAACTTCAGCGCGTCACCCTGATGCAGGTTGAAGTTACTCTTGCCGGCAAATTGCTGGTTAAGGATCGGGATCAGGTCCTTGTCCAGCTCCACCACGTCGAGCTGCGCACCGCTGTTGAGCAGGCCTTGGGTCAGCGCACCCTGGCCGGGCCCGATTTCCAGCAGGCGGTCTTCGGGTTTGGCGTGGATGGAGCGCAGGATGCGATCAATAACGCCAGCATCGTGCAGGAAATTCTGGCCGAAACGCTTGCGCGCCCGGTGTTGGTAATGCTCGGTCATAAACGGGTCTCGGCCATCTGATAGGCGGTTTCCAGGGCGACTTGCAGGCTGCCGGTGTCGATTTTGCCGCTGCCGGCCAGATCCAGGGCGGTGCCGTGGTCGACCGACGTGCGGATGATCGGCAAGCCGAGGGTCACGTTGACTGCCGCGCCGAAGCCTTTGTATTTCAGCACGGGCAGACCCTGGTCATGGTACATCGCCAGCACCGCGTCGCAGTGCTCCAGATATTTGGGGGTAAACAGAGTGTCGGCGGGCAGGGGGCCGCGAAGATCCATGCCTTCGCCGCGCAGGCGCTCTAATGTAGGTTCGATGATGTCGATTTCTTCATGGCCCAGGTGGCCGCCTTCACCGGCATGCGGGTTGAGCCCGCAGACCAGGATGCGTGGCCGGGCAATGCCGAATTTTTCCTGCAGGTCGGTGTGCAGAATTCGTGTGACCCGCTCCAGGCGCTCCGGTGTGATTGCATCGGCAATCTCGCGCAGGGGCAGGTGAGTGGTGACCAGCGCCACGCGCAATCCGCGAGTGGCGAGCATCATCACCACTTGCGCGGTATGGGTCAGATCGGCGAGAAATTCCGTGTGTCCGGAAAAAGCGATCCCCGATTCATTGATCACGCCCTTGTGCACAGGGGCGGTGATCATGCCGGCAAAATGCCCATCCAGGCAGCCCTGGCCAGCGCGAGTGAGGGTTTCCAGGACGAACGCCGCATTGGCCTTGTCCAGCTGCCCGGCTGTGACCTTGGCATTGAGCGGTGTATCCCAGACGTACAGGCTGTTGGCCGGCGCAGGGATGGCCGGCCAACTGTCCGGCGTGACCGGCAGCAGATCGACAACCACGCCCAGTTGCGCGGCCCGCTCAAGGAGCAGGTCGCGGCTGGTAATGGCAATCAGGGGATGTGGCTGGGCTTGCGAGGCGAGCAGCAGGCACAGGTCAGGACCTATGCCGGCCGGCTCGCCGGGTGTCAGCGCGAAACGTTTCGGTTTCACTGCGTTGCCTGGTCTGCACCAGGAAGTTTGATCTCTACGTATGCTTCGTCACGGATCTGACGCAGCCAGGTTTGCAGCTCTTCGTCGTATTTGCGGTTGCGCAGTACAGTCATCGCTTGCTGTTCACGGGCCTGGTTGGTGCTGTCGGTGGCGCGGCGGCCAAGGACTTCCAGGACGTGCCAGCCATATTGGGTCTGGAACGGCTTCGACAGCTGACCTTGAGGAGTCTTGGCCATCACTTCGCGGAACTCGGGAACCAGTGCATTCGGGTCGATCCAGTTCAGGTCGCCACCGTTGAGGGCAGAGCCTGGATCTTCCGAGAAGTTTTTCGCCAGCTCGCCGAAATCTTCGCCCGCTTCGATACGGGTGTAGAGCGACTGAGCCAGGGCCTTGGTTTTTTCTTCG
Source organism: Pseudomonas sp. (assembly GCA_003525045.1). Classification (GTDB taxonomy): domain Bacteria; phylum Pseudomonadota; class Gammaproteobacteria; order Pseudomonadales; family Pseudomonadaceae; genus Aquipseudomonas. The sequence continues at coordinate 11,068 of DQGF01000571.1, forward strand.
TCGCGGATCGGGCTCGGTTTGACCAGGATATGACGCACGTGCACTTCGTCACGCACCTGGGTCTCACCGCCACGCTTGTCGAGGATCTTCAGGATGATGAAGCCGCCAGGGGTGCGCATTGGCTGGGTGATGTCGCCGACAGCCATGGTGCTCAGCATGCGATCGAACGGAGGTGGCAGTTGAGCGGCTTTACGCCAGCCCATGTCACCGCCTTCCAGTGCGGTTTCGCTGGCGGATTTGGCGATTGCCAGTTGACCGAAGTCAGCGCCTTGCTTGAGCTGCTGGTAGACCGCGTCGGCCTGTTTTGCAGCATTCTGAATCGCGTCGGAGTTGGCGCTTTCCGGCGTAGGAATCAGAATGTTGGCCAGTCGGAACTCTTCGGACAACTGCATCTTGCCGAGGTCGGAAGCGAGGAAGTTCTTCACTTCCTGCTCGGACACCTGGATACGCTCGGCCACACGACGCTGACGCACACGGCTGATGATCATTTCGCGGCGGATCTGGTCACGAGCGTCGTCATAAGACAGGCCGTCGCGAGCCAAAGCGGAGCGAAATTGTTCAATCGACATGTTGTTGCGCTGGGCAATGGTGCCGACAGCCTGGTTCAGTTCTTCATCGGTAATGCGGATACCGGAGCGTTCGCCGATCTGCAGCTGCAGGTTTTCGACGATCAGTCGCTCAAGCACCTGCTGATCCAGCACGCCGGCCGGCGGCGCGGCAGCACCGCGTTTGGCAATGGTTTGCTGAACTTCATGAACCCGTTGGTCCAGTTGGCTCTGCATGACCACGTCGTTGTCGACGATGGCCACCACTTTATCGATGGACTGTACCGAGGCGTTGGCCGCGGTACCCAGGAACAGCGCGCCCAGCATCAGCGGGCGCAGACAATCAGAAAGCTTGGTCTTCACGTTCACGATAACCTTGGATGCCTTTGTCGAGGAAGCTCTCTACTTTGGCGCCGGTGAGGCCGCCGAGACCTTTCAGAACGATTTGGAGGAAGACGCCATGGTCGCCTTTTTCGTTTTGCGCAACGTCTTGACTGGTTTCGTCATAGTCGACCCAGTAACGGTTGATCAGGCGCAATTTCCAGCAGCAGTTGTCGTACTCGAAACCACCGAAGGCTTCCAGGGTACGGTTGCGGTTGTAGTCGTACTGCCAGCGGCTGATCAGATTCCATTGCGGCACGATCGGCCACATTACCGAGAAGTCGTGCTGCTTGATCTTGTAGTAATCCTTCACGAAGCCAGGCTGGCCTTCAACACCTAAGTCACCGCCGCCCACTGCCCATTGACCGGTGTTCTGGTCGTAACGGACCTGGTCATTGCGATAGCGATAACCGGCGTTGATGACCTTGTTCGGGTTGTCTTCAGGCTGGTAGTGGAACATTGCGCTGCCCGAGCGAGGGCTGCGGCTGTCCGGGTCCCAGTTGTAATCGGCGGTGGTGCGCCAATCGCGGTTCCAGCGGTATTCGTATTCCAGTGCGTAAGGCGAAACGTTCGACTGTGCGTCCTTACGGGTCCTGGCATCGATGCCGGGCAACTGAACCTTGCGATCCTGGAAGTAAAGAGCCTGACCAACGCTGATGCGCTGACGTTCGAAGCCGTTTTCTTCGATCCAGCGGCTGGTGATGCCCAACGACAGTTTGTTCTCGTCGCCGACGCGGTCGGAGCCGGAGAAGCGGTTGTCGCGGAACAGCGACGAGTAGTTGAAGGTGTATTCGCTGGTGTCGAAGACTGGAATGTCTTCCTGGTCCGTTTCCGGAACGTAGAGGTAAAACAGGCGCGGCTCAAGGGTCTGGCGGTAATTCTTGCCGAACCATTGGGTATTGCGATCGAAATACAGGCCGCTGTCGATGCTTGCAATCGGCACGCCGCGGTTCTGGTTGCTGTCGAAGGTACCGTTGAGTCTGTTCTGTTCAGCGTTCTGCGCGGCAATCTGGGATTTACCTATACCGTCCAGGTCCAGCTGATATTGCGTGTATTGGTACTTGAGCGTTGGTTTCAGGAACCCATAAGTCCAGTCCAGCGGCAGGCTCACGGCTGGTGCCAGGTTGAGGCGGTCGCCAGTGGCGCGTGCCAGACCCTGGACATTGGTGTCCAGGCGCGGGGTCACATTGCCATCTTCGTCCGAAAAGTTGCCGTTTTTCAGATCCCGGTCAAACCTTACGAGCTCAGTGTTATACGAAAAATCCAGGCCGCCCGGGTGGTAAGGCAGTGCACCATCAAAGGTGATTTGCGGCAATCGATCGTACGGCGTGATATCCGATACCGTCGCCAGCTGATAAGCCTGGGCGTTGACGCGAGCGGTGTAGCTGTCGCCGCGATAGCTGACGGAACCCTGCTGGTTCACATAATCAGAGCTTTTCACGCCGATCTGGTCAGTCTGCAGATCCTGGAAGTAATACGGATCGCTGAGCTTGGTGTAGTCGACCTGCGTTAAGACGCGCGAGTCGAGGCCACCCTTGTGTTGCCAGTTGTACATGTAGCGGGTTTTTTCGTAGTCGGTCTGCTGGCTGCGTTCTGTATCGTCATCGTTGAGGTACGCGGCGCCGAACTGACCTTCGCTGGACGGGGTCAGGTAACGGAACTCGCCTTCCACCAACATGCCGCGCTTGCTCATGTAGCGCGGGTACAACGTGGCATCGTAGTTCGGTGCCAGGTTGAAGTAGTACGGGGTGACCAGCATGAAGCCGGTATCGCTGCCGGTACCAATGGTCGGCGGCAGGAAGCCCGACTGGCGACGGTTATCGATCGGGAAATAGATGTACGGCGTGTACAGGACCGGAATGTCCTTGACCCGCAGCGTCACGTTGGTCGCGGTACCGAAGCCGGTGGCCGGGTTCAGGGTGATGTTGTTGCCCTTGAGCTGCCAGGCGTTGCTGTTCGGTTCACACGTGGTGTAGGTACCATCCTTGAGGCGGATGATCGCGTTCTCGGCGCGTCTGGCGTATAGCGCGCTGCCGCGAACGCGGGATTTGTGCATCACGTATTCGGCGTTGTCGACCTTGGCTTCACCGGTGTCGAGCTGTACGTCGGCATGATCACCGACGATCAGTGCGCCGTTGTCGCGAACACGCACGTTACCGCTCAGTTCGCCACGGCTCTCGGCCTGGTAGAGATTCGCTTCGTCGGCTTCGACCTGCATGCTGCCCTGACGCATGACCACGTCGCCAGCCAGGGTGGCGACCTGCTCTTCCTGCTTATAGCGAGAAGCCTTGGCGCCGATAAAGGTGGGAGCGTCACTTTTACTCGTCTTGTCATTCATGCCAGGACGAACCGGTTCGATATAGGAACCAGAGCAGTAAGGCCCGGTTTCGGCCAATTGCGCTGCCGTGAGGTTCTCGCGCGCAACCCAGTCGAGGTGACTGTAGTCTTCGCTACGCGACTTCAGACCGCGGCCCTTGGCTTCGGTCACCAGCGCCGGCTTGGCGCCGGTGTCTTGACTGACGCTGCCGTCGGCCGGCGTCTCGCCACCCGCGCTGACTGCGGTGCCGTCATGGACGGGGCGCGGTGGCAGCGCAGCTGCTGGAGATTTTGGCGCACAGTTCCAGGCACCCGAAGCAGAGACTGAGCAGTCATACTGTTCCGCGGCGACCACGAACGAAGTGGCTAAAGGTTGCAGGATCAGCAGACTGCCGGTCACCAACAACGGAAATTTTTTACGAAACGCGGGGGATTTCAATGCCATCTTATTAGTCCGGGCTTCCTGCGTGCCATCTGCCCGCGGTGTGGGCCGCACGCCTCTCGATGGTCTGAAAAAGATGCTGGATAATAAAGCATGACCCGCTTGACGGCTAGCGCCGTCGGAGACCCTTGCAATGCCTGACCAAGATGTACGTTTGCAACACCTGAAAGTTTGGCTCGATGAGCAGTTGCCGATCCTCTTTGCAGAACAAGGCTGGGGAACCGTACCCCCGGCCACGTTGACTGCAGCCAGTAGCGACGCAAGTTTCCGGCGCTACTTTCGCTGGGAAGGCGAGGGCAGAAGCTTCGTCGTGATGGACGCTCCACCGCCCCGGGAAAACTGCAAACCCTTTGTGGATATTGCTTTTCTGCTGGCGAAATCCGGAATAAATGTGCCGAAAATTTATGCCGAAGACCTTGAACGCGGATTTCTTTTGCTCAATGACCTGGGCAACAAGACTTATCTGGACGTGATTGACAGCGAAAATGCCGACAATTTGTTCAGGGATGCCCTGCAAGCGCTGCTGGCTTTTCAACAGTTGCCGATGGTTGCACCGCTGCCGAGTTATGACGTGGCCTTGTTGCGGCGCGAGCTGGAATTGTTTCCCGAGTGGTACGTGAAGCACGAATTGGGCATCGAGTTCGACCCGGCTCAGCAAATGCTCTGGCAACAGGTCAGCGATAAGCTGATCGATAGCGCCCTGGCCCAGCCCAAAGTCCTGGTGCATCGCGATTACATGCCGCGCAACCTGATGCTCAGCGAGCCGAATCCGGGTGTCCTGGATTTCCAGGACGCCGTCTATGGCCCGGTGACTTACGACGTGACCTGCCTGTTCAAGGATGCATTCCTCAGCTGGCCCGAGGAGCGTGTGCGCGCCTGGCTGGAAGATTACTGGCAGCAGGCGGGCGATCTGGGGATCCCGGTTCAGCCGGACTTCGAGGATTTCCTGCGCGCCAGCGACCTGATGGGCGTGCAGCGTCACTTGAAAGTGATCGGCATCTTCGCCCGGATCTGCCACCGCGACGGCAAGCCGCGTTACCTGGGTGATGTGCCGCGCTTCTTTGCTTACATAGAGGCGGTGGTCGCCCGCCGCCCTGAACTGGCTGAGCTGGACGTGTTGCTGGCCAGTCTGCGCGCTGGAGCGAATGCATGAAGGCGATGATTCTGGCGGCAGGCAAAGGCGAGCGCATGCGCCCGTTGACCCTGACCACGCCAAAACCGCTGGTTCGCGCTGGCGGTATACCGTTGATCGAGTATCACTTGAAAGCCTTGGCGGTGGCGGGGTTTACCGAGGTGGTGATCAACCATGCCTGGCTCGGCCAGCAGATCGAAAACTACTTGGGCGATGGCTCGCAATACGGTGTACGTATTCATTACTCGGCGGAAGGTGAGCCACTGGAAACCGGCGGCGGTATTTTCCACGCGTTACCGTTGCTGGGGGATGAAGCCTTTGTAGTCGTCAACGGCGACATCTGGACCGATTACGACTTCAGCGTGTTGCATCAGCCTATTGCCGGGCTGGCTCATCTGGTGCTGGCGGACAACCCGGCTCATCACCCGGCCGGGGATTTCAGCCTGATCGACGGGCAGGTGCATGATGGTCAGGCGGACACCGCCACCCTGACCTACAGCGGCATCGCGGTGCTGCACCCGCAACTGTTCGACGGTTGTTCGGCAGGGGCTTTCAAGCTTGCGCCGCTGCTGCGCACCGCCATGGAAGAAGGTCAGGTGACCGGCGAACGCCTGAACGGAGTCTGGGTGGATGTTGGCACTCACGAGCGTCTGGCTGAAGTGGACGCTCTGATAGAAGCGAGACGCTGACATGCTGTGGCCAGGGACTCTGATTGGAGCCGGAGCGGGCTTTGCCATTGCCAGCATTCCGGGGGCCATGCTCGGCGCCTTGTTGGGGCAGGCGCTGGATCGGCGCCTGCAACTGCAGAGCTGGGCGGATGTGCGAGAAAAGCTCGGTGGCCGGCCGGCGCTGGGCAACGATGAACTGCTGTTCGTGTTGTTGGGGAGGCTGGCCAAGTGCGATGGGCGGGTGGGGGATGGCCACATCCACCAGGCGCGCCAGGAGATGCGCTCGCTGGAAATGACCGAATCGGCCCAGCGCCGTGCCAT
>DQGF01000571.1:17175-17326 GCA_003525045.1 Pseudomonas sp.
GCGCCGTGCCATTGCGGCGTTCAATCGCGGCAAATCGGGGCATGACCGGTTGCGCGGTTATATGCGCCGTCTGAGTGCTCAACCCCATGCGGCGGAAGGCGTCTTGCGCGCCTGTTGGCGGATGGTCTGGGCCGATGGCCGCGCCGGTGTC
>DQGF01000571.1:17616-18014 GCA_003525045.1 Pseudomonas sp.
GGGCCGATGGCCGCGCCGGTGTCGGTGAGCTTGAGCTGCTAGCCCAGTGGGGTAAATGGCTGGGCTGGACGCGGCAACAGGTGCGGGCGCTGGCGAACGACTATGAACCGCAGAAACGTCCGTTGGTCAGTAGCGCCGTGACTTACCAAGAGGCTTTGCGGTTATTGGGCGTATCCGCCCCCAGCGAGCCGGCGCAGATCAAGCGCGCCTATCGACGCCTGCTCAGCCGCCATCATCCGGACAAGATCGCCGGCAGCGGTGCGACGGCGCTGCAGGTTCGCGAGGCCACGGACAAGACTCGTGAGTTGCATACTGCCTATACGTTGATTCGTGAGCGGCGGGATTTTCGCTAGAAGGAAAGGTTTGCGTCGCTACTGATGCCGTCTTCGCGGGCAAGC
>DQGF01000571.1:18308-20184 GCA_003525045.1 Pseudomonas sp.
TGATGCCGTCTTCGCGGGCAAGCCTCGCTCCTACAGGTTTTGTGTCGTGCCCAAATCATGCGGCAATCATAAAACCTGTAGGAGCGAGGCTTGCCCGCGAAGGGAGCGACTCGGTCTATCAGTCCGCCACAGGCTGAGGACTCAACCAACCCCGAACCCGACGAACCAGCTGCTCGTGCTCCGCCTTGGGGTTGCCAGGCAACGCCTTGAGCGATACCTGGCTGAAACCCGAAGTCTTCGAGCGTTTACTCGCCTGCAACCGTTCCAGCGCCGCGTTGCGATCCACCGGCTTATCCATATAAAAGATGTCTGCAGCGGGCAACTTCAGGATTGGCGTGAACTCAGCCAGCCCGGGTTTCGCGTTAACCGGCGTCTGGGCGGCGACCATCACCAGCTTCTCGACCTGCGATGGCTGTTTTTCGCTCAGGTAGCGCGCGGCCCAGTAAGCACCGGTGCCATGACCCAATACAACGATGCTACGGGCGCTTTGCTGTTCGGCGTAGGCAATGGCCGCGTCAATGCGGGCGAAGATGCGTTCGGCGTTGGCGCTGACCTGTTCCTCGGTGGTTTCGACAATCGCCTTGTCCGCGACCTCCGCTTCGCCGCCGACCGCCTGCTCGATGGGCGCGGCGGTGGTGGCATCCTTGGTGCCGGTTTCGGGTGCTTTGAGCGTGGGCGGCATTTCAACGATACGTGGCGCAATGGCATCGCTTTGCGGGTCCGGCAAGGTGATACTCAGGCTGCTCCACTCGGCATCCGGCAATTTGCGCCGCAATGGAGCGATTGCTTGCGGCCAGTCAACGGTTTCGCCAGCGCCCGGGATGATAATCACCGCGCCTTTGGGGTTGGCGGTATTGGCCGGTTTCCACAGGGCCAGAAAGGTATCGGCACCGGCTTGCAGCTGTTGCTGTTCCCGGGCGGGGATCTGTCGCTCAAGTGCTGTCGCTTCTTCCTGACTACGCTCAAGCAGCGGTTGGCGCTCGAGCGGTTTTTCTTCTGCGGTTTTCCCTGCGGCGCTGGAAGCCGGGTCGGCCGCCTCGACAGAAAAGGCGCAAGGCAGGATCAGCGACAGGCACAATGCTGGCAGCGTCAGGCGGTAGACAGGGAGCATCGGATAATCCAGGCCAGAAGTTATTCCGGCAGCCTAATGGGTTGGTCAGTATTTGTCAGTGTGTGAGACTTCAATGATGCGTTTTCGCTGCCTCTGGGTTATCGGTTGTTTGTGGTTTCCCTTGATGGGCTGGGCGGCGTCCGCGCCGCCAGCGCATGTCACGCAACTGTCCGCGGTCCAGCAGCAATGGCTGGCTCAGCATGGCGAGTTGCGGGTCGGATTGGTGCTGCAGGTGCCCTATGCCCAATACGATCGCCGCTTGCAGCGCCTGTCGGGAGTTAACGTCGAGCTGATGAAATGGCTGGCCAAGTTACTCAAGGTCGAGCTGAGCTGGCGTAACTTCCCCGATCTTGCGCAACTGGAAGCCGCTGCGCGCGAGGGCGAAATCGACATTGCTCCGGGACTGAGTCAAACCCCAGGTGGTCTGCGCCTCTGGCAGTTCTCCGACCCGTACATGCGGGTGCCGCAACTGGTGGTCAGTGACCAGAAAAGCACCGGTGCGGTCGAGCTGGAAAAACTCGACAGCCAGACCCGCGTCGCGGTACGCATGCCCAGTGCCACCGCGGATTACCTGCGCAGCAACTATCCGCATCTGAACCTTCAAGGCGTGCCAATCGAGCGCCAGGCGCTGCAGCTGTTGTCGAGTCAGCAGGCCAGTTATGCCGTGGTCGACGAAGCGCAGCTGGGGCGCCTGTCCGCCGAACCGGAGTTCGCCGGGCTGGTGGTGGTCGGTGACATCGGCTTTCCGCAACTGCTGCGGGGGGG
>DQGF01000571.1:20479-22250 GCA_003525045.1 Pseudomonas sp.
GCCGCAACTGCTGCGGGTGGCCACGCGCCGAGACTGGCCGGAACTGGCCGGTATCGTCGACAGCGCGTTGCGGGCGATCCCCGCCAAGGACCTGGAGCAGCTGCACACTCAATGGCTGCAACCCAAGTACCCGCGGCTGACCGAGTCCCCGGGATTCTGGCAAAACCTCTGTCTGTTGTTGGTAGTGTTGACGCTGAGCAGCATAGCCATCGTGTTCTGGCAGCGTCGGCAGCAGCACAGTCTGGAACAACGGCTAGTGGCGGCGCGGGAAGACATTGCCCTGCGTGCCGCCAGCGAAGAAGCCTTGCGCCTCACTCAGTTTTCCATCGACCAGAGCACCGTCGGCATTCTCTGGGTCAACTGGGACAGCCATGTGCGCTACGCCAACCGCGCGGCCGAAAGCATGTTGGGCTATCTGGCAGGCGGGATCATTGACAGACCGCTGATCGACTTCGAGCCGGGCCTGCATATGGACCGCTGGCTGAACCTGTGGAAACGCGCCCGGGCCAGCGAAGACGGCCCGCAAAGTTTCGAAACCAATTGTGTGCGCGCCGATGGCAGCATTCTGCCAGCGGATGTTTCGTTGAGCTTCCTGCGTTTTCGTGACGGCGAATACCTGGTGGTTTACCTCAATGATGTCACCGAACGCCGCCGTGCCCTGGCGGCATTGCAGGAAAGCGAAGCGCGACTGCAAGGGATCGCTGCCAATGTTCCGGGTCTGGTCTTCCGACTGGAGCGGGCGCCGGTAACCGGACAGATCGATTTTGCCTATATCAGTGAAGGCAGCGAGAGCCTGGTGGGTTACTCGCCGGCCACCCTGGCCCATCGCGATAAAGGTCTGCGCAGCCTGGTGCACCCGGACGACAAGGCCAGCTATCACCGAACTCAGGACCATGCGCTGGATACTGACAGCGACTGGTCCTGGCAGGGGCGGATTCTCACCCGTTCGGGCGAGCAGCGCTGGGCCGAGATCAAGGCCATTACCCGCCGCCTCGAAGACGGTGCCTATGTCTGGGACGGCATTGTCTGGGACATCAGCGAGAGCAAGCGTATCGAGCTGGAACTGGCCAGCTCCCGGGAGCAACTGCGTGAGTTGTCCGCACACCTGGAAAGCGTACGGGAGGAGGAAAAGGCCCGCATCGCCCGGGAGGTTCATGACGAGTTGGGTCAGATGTTGACCGTGCTGAAACTGGAAACGTCCATGTGCGAATTGGCCTACGCCCAGCTCGATCCCGGCCTGAACGAACGCTTGAACAGCATGAAGCGCCTGATCGCTCAGTTGTTCCAACTGGTGCGCGATGTGGCGACGGCGCTGCGCCCACCGATTCTCGATGCCGGGATTGCATCGGCTATCGAATGGCAGGCCCGCCGTTTCGAGGCGCGGACACAGATCCCGTGTCTGGTGCAGGTGCCGGACAATCTGCCAGTGCTCAGTGATGCCAAGGCGATCGGCTTGTTCCGGATCCTTCAGGAAGCGCTGACCAATGTCATGCGCCATGCCCAGGCGCATACTGTCGAACTGACTTTGACGCTGGAAGGCGACGAGTTGTGTCTGACGGTCAGTGATGATGGCGTAGGATTTGTCCCCTTCACCGGCAGGTCGACATCCTTTGGTGTGGTCGGCATGCGCGAGCGGGTGTTGATCATGGGCGGGCAGTTGTTGCTTGAAAGTGAGCCGGGGGAGGGCACGACCCTGAGTGTGCGAGTGCCGGTGGATGAGGCCTGATGGTTTTGTGGTGTTTGTGCTGACGTCTTCGCGAGCAAGCCCGCT